>NZ_WKDV01000017.1:0-121999 GCF_021605825.1 Pseudomonas sp. PA-6-3C | reverse complement strand
GGTGGTGGTGGTGGTGGTGGCAGGGTAAATCCGAAGAATTTCGGCGGTAGCGAACCCATGAGTAATCTACCGATTACCGACGGTTCCAAGCATTTCAACTACAAGCCAGATGCAAGCAACCCAGGTAAAAAGCCGGACAATATCTGGAGTGGTTTCAGCCAAGGCCCTGACGGCAATTGCGTCACCGTTTCCGCGATAAAGGGAGCGATGATGAAGTTTGGTCAAAAACCTACCGACGTCTTCAAGGATGTGAAGGAGACGGGAGGGGGTTACTACGTAAAAATGCGAGACGGTTTCGAGCTTACTTTATCTAAGGGTGAGTTAAGGCATGCAGCCGCTTACGCGCAGTTCAAGGGCGATAATCCGGGCATGATTACCGACGCAAACTTCATGTATGCCGCGAGCGCCAAGCGGGCTCAAATGGAGGGCAATGGCTACGATGACAACCCCAATGCTGCAAAACAGAGTTTCGCTCATGCGATGCAAAGTTTGAACAATGGCGAAATGGGTTGGGAAGCGCTGGACCGGCTTGGCCTGAAAGACCTCTATAGGCGGTCTTCGAGTTCCGAGCTGGCAAGTGGCAAGCTGGGTGTTGTGGATTATGGCCACCATTCAATGGCGGTGATTGGCGGGCGCATTGAATTGTGGGGTGGGCGCGGTGAAGGGCCCCAGGAAGGCAACGCCTACGCATTCGTGTAGCGCAAAAAAAACCGATAAACCCAAATGCATTCAGGTTTATCGGTTTTTTACATCCCGGGCGTTCAAGCCCGGGACTCACTCAGCTTATTGGCAAGCTTCGCAATCCGGCTCATCAATCGCGCAAGCCTTTGGCACGGGTGCCGGGCCGGCTGGAGCAGCCAGCACCGAATCATCACCGTGGTTGCCGCTGGAAACAGCGTTGAGCTTACCGGTGTTGATGGTCGACTTCTCGGTGCTGGTCGCGGCCAGGGCACGGAGGTAGTAAGTGGTTTTCAGGCCACGGTACCAGGCCATGCGGTAGGTCACGTCGAGCTTCTTGCCCGATGCACCGGCGATGTACAGGTTCAGCGACTGAGCCTGGTCAATCCACTTCTGGCGACGACTGGCGGCGTCGACGATCCACTTGGTGTCCACTTCGAAGGCAGTCGCGTAGAGCTCTTTGAGTTCTTGCGGGATGCGCTCGATCTGCTGCACCGAACCGTCGTAGTACTTCAGGTCGTTGATCATGACCGAGTCCCACAGGCCGCGGGCCTTGAGGTCACGAACCAGGTACGGGTTGATCACGGTGAATTCGCCCGACAGGTTCGATTTCACATACAGGTTCTGGTAGGTCGGTTCGATCGACTGCGACACGCCAGTGATGTTGGCGATGGTGGCGGTCGGTGCGATGGCCATGATGTTGGAGTTACGAATGCCTTTCTGCACACGGGCACGTACCGGCGCCCAGTCCAGGGTTTCGTTCAGGTCAACGTCGATGTACTTCTGGCCACGCTGCTCAATCAGGATCTGTTGCGAATCCAGCGGCAGGATGCCTTTGGACCACAGCGAGCCCTGGAACGTCTCGTAGGCGCCGCGCTCGTCGGCCAGGTCGCAGGAAGCCTGGATCGCGTAGTAGCTGACCGCTTCCATGGACTTGTCGGCGAACTCGACGGCAGCGTCCGAACCGTAAGGAATGTGCTGCAGGTACAGCGCGTCCTGGAAGCCCATGATGCCCAGGCCGACCGGACGGTGCTTGAAGTTGGAGTTCTGCGCCTGTGGCACCGAGTAGTAGTTGATGTCGATAACGTTATCGAGCATGCGAACGGCGGTGTTGACGGTGCGTTCCAGCTTGGCGGTGTCCAGCTTGCCGTTGACGATGTGGTTCGGCAGGTTGATCGAGCCCAGGTTGCAAACGGCGATCTCGTCCTTGTTGGTGTTCAAGGTGATCTCGGTGCACAGGTTCGAGCTGTGGACCACGCCCACGTGCTGCTGCGGGCTGCGCAGGTTGCACGGGTCTTTGAAGGTCAGCCATGGGTGACCGGTTTCAAACAGCATGGACAGCATTTTGCGCCACAGGTCTTTGGCCTGGATGGTCTTGAACAGCTTGATCTTGCCTGGGTACTGGGACAGGGCTTCGTAGTACTCGTAACGCTCTTCGAAGGCCTTGCCGGTCAGGTCGTGCAGGTCCGGCACTTCGGACGGCGAGAACAGGGTCCACGGGCCGTCATCGAAGACGCGCTTCATGAACAGGTCAGGGATCCAGTTGGCGGTGTTCATGTCGTGGGTACGACGACGGTCATCACCGGTGTTCTTGCGCAGCTCGATGAACTCTTCAATGTCCATGTGCCAGGTTTCCAGGTAGGCACATACAGCGCCTTTGCGCTTGCCACCCTGGTTCACGGCTACAGCGGTGTCGTTCACTACTTTGAGGAACGGTACAACGCCTTGGGACTTGCCGTTGGTGCCCTTGATGTAAGAACCCAGTGCACGCACCGGCGTCCAGTCGTTACCCAGGCCGCCGGCGAATTTGGACAGCATGGCGTTGTCGTGGATCGCGTGGTAGATGCCCGACAGGTCATCCGGCACGGTGGTCAGGTAGCAGCTCGACAGCTGTGGACGCAGGGTGCCGGCGTTGAACAGGGTTGGGGTCGACGACATGTAGTCGAAGGACGACAACAGGTTGTAGAACTCAATCGCGCGGTCTTCTTTTTGCTTCTCTTCAATCGCCAGGCCCATGGCCACACGCATGAAGAACACTTGCGGCAATTCGAAGCGGATACCGTCCTTGTGGATGAAGTAACGGTCGTACAGGGTTTGCAGGCCCAGGTAGGTGAACTGCTGGTCGCGCTCGTGGTTGATCGCCTTGCCGAGTTTTTCCAGGTCGAAGGTGGCCAGGATCGGGTTCAGCAATTCGAATTCGATACCCTTGGCGATGTAGGCCGGCAGGGCCTTGGCGTACAGGTCAGCCATTTCGTGGTGGGTGGCGCTGTCGGCCACGCCCAGGAAGCCCAGGCCTTCGGCGCGCAGGGTGTCCATCAGCAGGCGCGCGGTCACGAACGAGTAGTTCGGCTCACGCTCAACCAGGGTACGGGCAGTCATCACCAGGGCGGTGTTGACGTCGGTCAGGGCCACGCCGTCGTACAGGTTCTTCAGGGTTTCGCGCTGGATCAGGTCACCGTCGACTTCTTCCAGGCCTTCGCAGGCCTCGGTGATGATGGTGTTCAGGCGGCCCAGGTCCAGCGGAGCAAAGCTGCCGTCGGCCAGGGTGATGCGGATCGATGGGTGAGCTTGCACGGCCGATTCTTCAGCCGGGGAGCGCACGGCACGTTCCTTGGAACGGGCGTCACGGTAGATCACGTAGTCGCGTGCCACTTTCTGCTCGCCGGCACGCATCAGGGCCAGTTCGACCTGGTCCTGGATTTCTTCGATGTGGATGGTGCCGCCCGACGGCATGCGACGTTTGAAGGTCGCGGTAACCTGTTCGGTCAGGCGGGCAACGGTGTCGTGGATGCGCGACGAGGCAGCAGCGGTGCCGCCTTCAACTGCAAGAAACGCTTTGGTGATGGCGACGGTGATTTTGTCATCGGTATAAGGAACGACAGTGCCGTTACGCTTGATCACACGCAGTTGGCCAGGTGCAGTGGCGGACAGATCCAGGTTCGAATCAGCGGCCTGCGGCACGGAGCCTTGCGGGTTCTCGCGAGTTGTGTCGGTTTGCATGGGGGGTTGTCTCCACATTCTATATTTATTTGGGCACCATCACGGTGCCCACCGTTCCGTCCTGAAGCACTTACAACAGGCCTGGGCCTGGCATAACAACTTCGGGACAGGAGGAAGGGAGCTATTCGCGCCGCTTCCATGCCGAAGTCTTCGGTTCGGGGCTTGAAAGAGCCCTTGGCCGTATTCCTGCCGGGTGACAGTTGCTCGCTGCAAGCACTGCAACACCCGTACCGTTTTCTGCCAATCGGGCTGGAAAACGGTTGCCATCCGCGTGCGCGGTTTGGGCTTTTAAAAAATGCTTTGGTTCAACCAAACAGGAGCAAGAAAGCGCTTGAGTTTCTTGTCTGATTTGTGTTTGGTTTTTTGCTTAAAACCCTACATGTAGGGTTTTTTTAGCGCCGAGGTACAAGATAATGCGTTTTGGGGGGCTTAGCAACGCACTACCTGTGGATAACGCTGTGGGTAAAATGTGTATGAAACGTGGAACACCCGTGTAGGCCGCAGTACTGCTGGATTACGCCGTTTGTCACCGAATATTCCAAGGCAAAAACCGTCTGTTGGTTTTTTGAGGGCGCGAACCCTATCACAAAAAAACGCGATCACCGAATGGATTTCCCGGCTTGTGTTTAAGGGTTGGCCCATGGCTACAATCGGCCTTCATATAGAGGCAGCAGTGTGTTTGCTGCACATGACAATAATGAGAACCGAGGTAGCGCATGGAGCAAGAAGCCTGGCAGATATTGATCGTCGAGGACGACGAGCGACTGGCCGAGTTGACCCGTGATTACCTGGAGAGCAACGGCTTGCAGGTGTCGGTGGAAAGCGACGGCGCCCAGGCGGCGGCGCGCATTGTCGCCGAACAACCGGACCTCGTGATCCTCGACCTGATGCTGCCCGGCGAAGACGGCCTGAGCATCTGCCGCAAAGTCCGCGAGCGCTATGACGGCGTGATCCTGATGCTCACCGCCCGCACCGATGACATGGACCAGGTGCAGGGCCTGGACATGGGCGCCGACGACTACGTGTGCAAACCCGTGCGCCCGCGCTTGTTGCTGGCGCGTATCCAGGCATTGTTGCGGCGCAGCGAGCCGGCACTACCCGCCGCCGTGGAAAGCCAGCGGCGCCTGCAATTCGGCCCGCTGGTGGTGGACAACGCCCTGCGCGAAGCCTGGCTGCATGAGGGCGGCATCGAGCTGACCAGTGCCGAGTTCGACCTGCTGTGGCTGCTGGTGGCGAATGCCGGGCGTATCCTGTCCCGCGAAGAAATCTTTATTGCCTTGCGCGGGATTGGCTACGACGGCCAGGACCGCTCTATTGATGTGCGCATCTCGCGTATTCGACCCAAGATTGGCGACGACCCGATTCACCCGCGTCTGATCAAAACCATTCGCAGCAAAGGCTACTTGTTCGTCCCCGAAGCTGCCGCCGACATGCCGCTGTGAACTCGATCTTCCTGCGCATCTACGGCGGCATGTGCGCGGCGCTGATCCTGGTGGCGTTGCTTGGCGTGCTGGCCCTGCACCTGCTCAATGAAGTGCGCAGCGGCCAGTACCGTGAGCGCCTGGCCCACGGCACCTTTGCGCTGATGGGCGACAACCTGCAACCGATGAGCGCGATCGAGCGCCAGCGCGCCCTGGCGGTGTGGGAGCGCTTGCTCGGCATTCCCCTGGAACTGCGTCCGTTGGCGGACGCGCAGTTGGACCTGACCCAGCGCAACCGCCTGCAACGCGGCCAGGTGCTGGTGGAGCAGACCGGCCCGCATGCCGCGCGCGTGCTGCGCCTGGTCAGTGAACAGTCGCAGCTTGTGCTCACCGGTGAAGTGCAGCAGATCAGCGAGCAGCTGGCGCGTGCGACGATTTACCTGTTGGCTGACGAACTGGTGCGTTTCCCGGTGGCCGAGCAGCCGCAACGCCTGGCGGACATAAAAGAGGCCAAGGGCTTTGGTTTTGAGATGCACCTGATGACGCTGGATCAGGCGGATATGGATGATGACCAGCGCCGCCGGGTTGCGGAAGGCGACACGGTGATGGCCCTGGGCAAGGGCGGCGACTCCATCCGCGTATTCGCCGGCATGGTCGGCACGCCGTGGGTGCTGGAAATCGGCCCCTTGTATCAAATGAACCCGTACCCGCCGCAGTGGCTGATCCTGATCGCGTTGATCAGCCTCACGCTGATCGGTTTGATCGTCTATTTATTGGTGCGCCAGCTTGAGCGCCGCCTCAAAGGCCTGGAGGCGGCGGCCACGCGCATTGCCAAAGGCAACCTGGAAGTGCGCGTACCGGCCCGTGGCGCCGATTCGGTGGGGCGTTTGGCCGCTGCCTTTAATGGCATGGCCGAGCACTTGCAACAATTGCTGGCGATCCAGCGCGAGCTGGTGCGCGCCGTCTCCCACGAATTGCGCACCCCGGTGGCGCGCCTGCGTTTCGGCCTGGAGATGATCGGCGACGCCGCCACCCCAGAGGCGCGGCGTAAATATATGGACGGCATGGACAGCGATATCCAGGACCTCGACGGCCTGGTCGACGAAATGCTCACCTACGCCCGCCTGGAGCAAGGCGCGCCGGAACTGAATTTCCAGCGGGTAGACCTCAGCGCCTTGCTCGATCAGGTGATCGGCGAATTATCGCCACTGCGCCCGCAGGTCAGTGTTGCCCGTGGCATCTGCCTGTCTTCGGCACACTGGGACGATGCCTGGGTCGACGCCGAGCCGCGCTACTTGCACCGCGCCCTGCAAAATCTGGTGGGCAATGCCATGCGCCATGCCCAGGGCCGGGTGCTGATCAGCTATCAAGTGGGGCAGGTGCGTTGCCGCATCGATGTGGAAGATGACGGGCCGGGGGTGCCGGAAAGCGCCTGGGAGCGGATTTTCACGCCATTTTTGCGTCTGGACGATAGTCGCACGCGAGCTTCAGGCGGGCATGGCCTGGGTTTGTCGATTGTGCGGCGGATTATCTATTGGCACGGCGGGCGGGCGTTGATCAGCAAGAGCAACAACCTGGGCGGGGCGTGTTTCAGCTTGAGTTGGCCCAGGGATCAGGACAAGACTTAAGACCGCTATCGCAGGCAAGCCAGCTCCCACATTTTGGATGTATTCGCACATCAAAGGTGGGAGCCGGGCTTGCCCGCGATAGCGATCTATCAGGCGCCGACAGCCACCAGACTCAACAACTGCTCCCCCTCCACCGCAAACTGCCCCTCCAATTCAGTGCCATAACACCACTCAGCAGACAGCTCCGTCAGCAACCGCAACCGCACATGGCCTGCCTGGGACCACTCAAGCACCTCGGCGTGCTCAAAGTAGAAACGCTTGTGCACAATCGGATACAGCGCTTTGAACAGGCTCTCCTTGACCGAAAACGTCAGCGTCACCAGCAGGGCATTCTGCTCGCGCGGCCCCAGTGACATGCGCTGCAATTCGTCGGCGGTCAGAATCTCTCCAGCCAAACGTTCCGCTCGCTCCCGTGACAGCACATTTTCGAGGTCCATCCCCAGCCCGCGCCATTGCGCCTTGTGCCCGACAATGGCCGCTGCATGCCCGGTGCTATGGGTGATGGAGCCGCTGATATGCCCAGGCCACACCGGCGCACGGTCGTCACCGATGGCCGGTACGCAATCGAGCTGATCAAGCTGTTGCAACGCCGCCCGTGCGCACAGGCGACCGGCAAGGAACTCCGCCTGGCGTTTGGCCACCGAGCGCTGGATGCTGGCCGGAGGCGGCACGGCGCTGCGCTGGAAGTCATCGGCGAGCAACAAGGCCGGGTCGAATCGCGTGCTCAAGAACACCGTGCCCGGCAGCGGGATGGGCAGTGGCCAATGGGCATCGAGCGGGGTGCAACAAGCGGGTAGAGGCGTCATGCGCGGTATTTTGCGTCAGTTGGCGCGCCGGTGGATAGTCCGTAACGGTTCAGGCCTGGTTCAGAGCCCGTTCAGGGGGAGTTCAGGGGCGCCTGCGTAGTCTGGCTTCAACAGCCAAAACGCGTAGAGGTAAGCCCCATGACTGCGATCAAAAAGCTGATTCTGGCCTTGAGCATGCTCGGCGCCACTGCCGGGGTTCAGGCTTCGGACGGTGCGTTTGCCGCTTTCGGCAGCGAGAAAACCAGGAAATCCAGCAACCTGATCCAGCGTGTGAGCTTCGAAGAGGTGGCTGGCCAGGCGGCGCCGTGGGGCCAGTCTTTGGGCATGACCACGCCGCAACCGGCCTACCGCCCCGGCTACGAACACCTGACGGGCCAATACAATGGCATTAAACTGCGCCCGCAAGACTTGCAGGGCCGCTATGATATCCCCCTGTCGGACAGTTGAATCGCCTTGGAGAGCCTTATGAAATTGCTGGTCGTGGAAGATGAGGCGCTGCTGCGTCATCACCTGTTCACCCGCCTGACCGACAGCGGCCACGTGGTCGAAGCCGTGGCCAATGCCGAGGAAGCCCTTTACCAGACCGGCCAATTCAACCATGACCTGGCGATTATCGACCTGGGCCTGCCCGGCATGGGCGGCCTGGACCTGATCCGCCAACTGCGCAGCCAGGCCAAGACTTTCCCGATCCTGATCCTCACCGCGCGCGGCAACTGGCAAGACAAGGTCGAAGGCCTGGCTGCCGGTGCCGACGATTACGTGGTCAAGCCGTTCCAGTTCGAAGAGCTGGAGGCGCGCATGAACGCCTTGCTGCGCCGCTCCAGCGGGTTCACCCAGTCGACCATCGTCGCCGGGCCTTTGCTGCTCGACCTCAATCGCAAGCAGGCGTCGCTGGATGAGCAACCGTTGGCGCTGACGGCCTATGAGTACCGGATTCTCGAATACCTGATGCGTCACCATCAGCAGGTGGTCGCCAAAGACCGCTTGATGGAACAGCTCTACCCTGATGACGACGAGCGGGATCCGAACGTGATCGAAGTGTTGGTGGGTCGCCTGCGCCGCAAGCTGGAAGGCCCGGCCGGGTTCAAACCGATCGACACCGTGCGTGGCCTGGGCTACCTGTTCAATGAGCGCTGCCGTTGATTCGCTCGCTACGTGTGCGCTTGATGCTCGCGGCCACCACCCTGGCCGTGCTGTTTATGCTGGGCTTGTTGCCCGCCATGCAAGGCGCGTTCAGCCTGGCGCTGCAGGATTCCATCGAGCAGCGCCTGGCCTCGGATGTCACCACGCTGATTTCCGCCGCGCGGGTCGAAAACAACCGCCTGCTGATGCCGGCGCAGTTGCCGGACGAACGCTTCAACCTCACTGACAGTCGCCTGCTCGGTTACATCTACGACCGTGAGGGGCATCTGGTGTGGCGCTCGCGGGCGACCCAGGAAGAAAACATCAACTACAAGCCGCGCTACGACGGGCGCGGTAATGAGTTTGCGCGGATTCGCGAAGCCAATGGCCAGGAGTTTTTCGTGTACGACGTCGAGGTCAAGCTGCTGGGCGGCAAGAGCGCGGCGTTCAGTATCGTGGCGCTGCAACCGGTGCGTGAATACCAACTGACCCTCGAAGGCCTGCAGGAAAACCTCTACCTGGGCTTCGGCGCGGCCTTGCTCGTATTGTTGACGCTGTTGTGGCTGGGCCTGACCTGGGGCCTGCAAGCGTTGCGGCGCTTGAGCCAGGAGCTAGACCAGATCGAAGGCGGCACCCGCGAAAGCCTCACCGAGGAACACCCACGCGAACTGTTGCGCCTGACTGGCTCGCTCAACCGTTTGCTCCACAGCGAACGCGAGCAACGGGCGCGCTACCGCGATTCCCTCGACGACCTGGCCCACAGCCTGAAAACCCCGCTGGCGGTGTTGCAGGGCGTGAGCGAAGACATGGCCCAGCGCCCGGAAGAACGCGGCCAGGCCTGGGTGCTGCAATCGCAGATCGAACGCATGAGCCAGCAGATCGGCTACCAATTGCAGCGCGCCAGCCTGCGAAAAAGCGGCCTGGTGCGGCACCAGGTGCGCCTGGAACCGGTGTTGCAAAGCCTGTGCGACACGTTGGACAAGGTTTACCGCGACAAGCGCGTGACCGTGACCTTTGAATTGCCGCCCGAGTGTGACGTGCCGATCGAGAAGGGCGCACTGCTCGAAATGCTCGGCAACCTGCTGGAAAACGCCTATCGCCTGTGCCTGAGTGAAGTGCGCATCAGCCTGACGGAGAACCTTGAAGGCACTGAGCTGTGCATCGAAGATGACGGCCCTGGCGTACCGCCCGATCAGCGTGCGCGGATTCTGCAAAGGGGCGAGCGGCTGGACCGCCAGCATCCGGGGCAGGGCATTGGCCTGGCGGTGGTCAAGGACATCATTGAAAGCTACAGCGCGCGGTTGACCCTTGGGGATTCGCCTTTGGGTGGCGCGGCGTTCAAGATTCACTTTCCGGCGGCGTGATCTTTATAGGCCGTGCCGGCCTCATCGCAGCATAGGTATCTACACAACCGATTAACACGAAGTCTGTGGCAGGTGGGCTGTTGTGGCGAGCAGGCTTGTCGAATCGTCGCACCGCCTGCGTTGGGCTGCGAAGCAGACCCAAATCCAGACGCTGAGTTTTTTCAGGAAAATTGCAGTGTTTTTACTGGGGCCGCTTCGCAGCCCAACGCAGGGCAAGCCTGCTCGCCACAGGAGAAATAGGCTGCTTTTAAAAGTTGCGTAGATCGCAGGCAAGCCAGCTCTCACCTTTTTGATTGTGTGAACTCGATCAAAGGTGGGAGCCGGGCTTGCCCGCGAGAGGCCCGCCCAAGCACTGCACCTCTAACTCTCCTGTGCCCGGTAAGCCCCCGGCGTCAATCCGGTCCACTTCTTGAACGCCCGATGAAACGCCGACGGCTCAGAAAACCCCAACTGCTCGGCAATTTCCTGTAACGACAAATCCGCCCGCCCCAAGTGGTAAATGGCGATGTCCCGCCGCAACTCATCCTTGAGCGCCTGAAAACTGGTGCCTTCCTCACGCAAATGCCGGCGCAGGGTTTGCGGGCTGATGTGCAGGTGCTGGGCGACGGCCTCCAGGTCCGGCCAGGGCGTGCGGTCGCGGCTGAGCAAGCGGCGCAGCTGGCTGCTTAAACTGTCGCCCTCATCCGGTCGCGACAACAGGTCAGCGGGCGAGCGCTCGAGAAAGTGCTTGAGGGTGCGCTCGTCCTGCAACAACGGCAGGCTCAGGTAACGGGCGGGAAACACCAGGCTGCTGTTCGGCGCGCCAAATACCTGAGGGCAGGGGAACAGCAGGTCATATTCGCCCGCATGGGCCGGCATCGGATAGCTGAACGTGGCTTGCTGTAGCCGGATGCGCTGGCCGATCAACCAGCTGCCCAGGCGATGCCAGATCACCAGCAGGCACTCGCTGAGAAAGTGGTCAGGGTCCCACAGCTGCGAATCGTCCAGGCTCAAGCGGGCCAAATCGCCTTCTCTGGTCAGCTGCCAGCGCGGACCCTGCGGGAATAGGCTATAAAATAATAAGCCGCGTTCCAGAGCCTTCTCCAGGGTGCGGCAGTGAATCAGCGCGTGGCACATCATGGCGAAGGTGCCGCGCTTGCTCGGGCCTTCGGCAAACCCCAGGTATTCGTCGTCCAGCCCCAGCCACAGCATTTGCAACAGCCGGGTAAATTGCTCGGGGGCGATGCGGGCGCGGGGTTCGCTCAGCAGTTCCGGGGTAATGCCCACTTGCAGCAGCAGGCCCGAATAGTCGTAACCCGCGCGGCGCGCACCGCCCAGAGCGGCGCGGGCGTAGTGACTGGCGATGGTACGTTCACGCATGTGAGGGCCTCGTCCATGGAGTGGCGGATGTTAGCCATCACCGGGTGGGGCGACAAGGCGGATATCCGCCAAATTGTAGGACGAGAGGGGATGAGTGGGCGGAATTCCGCCACCTCACCGACGGCGTCGATGGCGTGGCCATGGACCTCGGCCCTGATGTCTAAAGGCCTTCAGACAGTTTGAGCAAAGTGGCACGGCGTTTGCGATAAGGATTACAGCGCAGGTTTATTCCTACAGACCTCGCAAACAACAAATCCCTCCAGTGCAGGAGGGTTCGCAATTCAAGTGTCGTGGGCAATGGCGGATCTTTGTCACACGGTGCGATTGAGGAACTTTGCAATGACGACTCGTCAGCCAATCTACAAATCCCTGTATTTCCAGGTGATCGTCGCAATCGTTATCGGTATTTTGCTCGGTCACTTCTACCCGCAGACCGGTGTGGCCCTCAAGCCACTGGGTGACGGCTTTATCAAGCTGATCAAAATGGTCATTGCCCCGATCATCTTCTGCACCGTTGTCAGCGGCATCGCTGGCATGCAAAGCATGAAATCGGTGGGCAAAACCGGCGGCTACGCGCTGCTGTACTTCGAAGTTGTTTCCACCATTGCCCTGCTGATTGGCCTGATCGTCGTCAACGTTGTGCAACCGGGCGCCGGCATGCACATCGACGTGGCGACCCTGGACGCCTCTAAAGTCGCGGCCTACGTGACCGCTGGTGCAGACCAGAGCGTGGTTGGCTTTATCCTCAATGTGATCCCGAACACCATCGTCGGTGCCTTCGCCAACGGCGACATCCTGCAAGTGCTGATGTTCTCGGTGATCTTCGGTTTTGCCCTGCATCGCCTGGGTGCCTACGGCAAGCCAGTGCTGGACTTTATCGATCGCTTCGCCCACGTGATGTTCAACATCATCAACATGATCATGAAGCTCGCGCCAATCGGTGCCCTGGGCGCCATGGCGTTCACCATCGGTGCCTACGGCGTAGGTTCCCTGGTGCAGTTGGGCCAACTGATGATCTGCTTCTACATCACCTGCATCCTGTTCGTGGTCGTGGTGCTGGGCGCCATCTGCCGTGCGCACGGTTTCAGCGTGTTGAAGCTGGTTCGCTACATCCGTGAAGAGCTGCTGATCGTTCTGGGTACTTCCTCCTCCGAATCCGCACTGCCACGCATGCTGATCAAGATGGAGCGTCTGGGCGCGAAGAAATCCGTAGTAGGCCTGGTGATCCCGACCGGCTACTCCTTCAACCTCGACGGTACGTCGATCTACCTGACCATGGCTGCCGTGTTCATCGCCCAGGCGACTGACACCCACATGGACATCACCCACCAGATCACCTTGCTGCTGGTGCTGCTGCTGTCCTCCAAAGGCGCTGCAGGCGTGACCGGTTCGGGCTTCATCGTGCTGGCTGCGACCCTGTCGGCCGTAGGCCACCTGCCGGTTGCCGGCCTGGCGCTGATCCTGGGTATCGACCGCTTCATGTCCGAAGCCCGCGCACTGACCAATCTGGTCGGTAACGCCGTTGCCACCATCGTTGTGGCTAAGTGGGTTAAAGAGCTGGACACCGACAAGCTGCACAGCGAGCTGGCGTCCGGCGGCACCGGTATCTCCGACACCCGCCCGGAAGATGACCTGGGCGTGGCTGAAGGCCCTGCTCCTGCTATCAAGTAAAAAATTGCCCAAGGTGTGAACAACACCCAAAGCCTGCAAACGCCCCGACTGGTTCGGGGCGTTTGCGTTTCTGGCGTGGCGCTTTGGGTTTTGCTTGCTTTACAGTAAGTGAATACTTCATTCGCCGTAGGAGACCTGATGGACAGTGTGGATCTGAATGTCCTGCGCAGCGTGCTCGAATGGCGCCGTGCCGGGCACCGAGTAGTTTTGTACAGCGTGGTCCAGACCTGGGGCAGCGCCCCACGCCCGCCGGGGGCGATGTTGGCCTTGCGTGGCGATGGCGTGGTGATCGGCTCCGTGTCGGGTGGTTGCATCGAGGACGACTTGATCGCGCGCTTGCAGGATGGCCGCTTGCCGGAGGATGGCCCGCCGGTGCAGTTGGTGACCTACGGAGTCACCCGCGATGAGGCGGCGCGTTTCGGCCTGCCGTGCGGCGGCACGTTGCGCCTGACTGAGGAACGCGTGGATGAATTTGGCTGGGTCTCGCAGCTGCTGGCGCGCTGCGAAGACCATCAGATCGTCGCGCGTGAACTGGACCTGAGCAGTGGCACGGTGACCTTGAGCGGCGCGGCCAAGACCGACGTCGTGACCTTTGATGGCGAGCGCCTGCGGGCTATCTACGGCCCGCGTTGGCGTTTGCTGCTGATCGGCGCCGGGCAGCTGTCGCGCTACGTGGCTGAAATGGCGCGCCTGCTGGATTTCGAAGTGCTGATCTGCGACCCGCGCGAAGAATTCGTCTACGGCTGGGAAGAGCAGCATGGCCGCTTTGTGCCCGGCATGCCGGATGAGGCGGTGCTGAATATCCAGACGGATGAGCGCACGGCCATCGTCTGCCTGACGCACGACCCTCGATTGGACGATATGGCGCTGCTGACGGCGCTGAACTCATCGGCGTTCTACATTGGCGCCCTCGGTTCGCGGGTCAATACGCAGAAGCGCCGGGAAACGCTGGCGGCGCTGGGGTTGTCGGCGGAGGCGATCGCGCGTCTGCATGGGCCGATCGGTCTGCATATCGGTAGTCATACGCCGGCCGAAATTGCTCTGTCATTGATGGCGGAAATTGTCGCGATCAAGAATGGCGTGGCACCGATGCAGAAGAAACCGTTGCCAGTGGAGGCTGAGTAATGGTGACGGCGATTGTGCTGGCGGCGGGGCAGGGCAGTCGCTTTCGCGCTGCGGCCGGAGCTGATCAAGACAAGCTGCTGGCTGATTGCATCGGGCTTGACGGCGTAACGCGGCCAGTGATTGAGCAGGTGTTGATGAGTTTGCCAGGGCGCGTTGTAAGGCGTTGGCTGGTCACTTCGCCGGACCGCCTGGCCGTTATTCGCTTGGCCAAGGCGTATGGCTGTGAAGTCTTGCTGCTCGAATCGGCCGGTATGGGTGACAGCATCGCGGCGGCTGTCGCAGCCAGTGGTGAGACCGATGGCTGGTTGGTGGTGTTGGGGGATATGCCGTTTATTCAGCCGTCGACCATTGAGCGGGTGGTTGATGCGGTCCAGGACGATGGCATCAGTGTGCCGGTGCAGGCGGGTAAATACGGGCATCCGGTGGCTTTTGGCCGGGCGCTTGGGCCGCGAATGATGGCATTGAGCGGTGATCGTGGCGCAAAGCCGTTATTCGCCCAGGCGAGTGTGCAGGAGGTGCGAGTGGAAGATCCCGGTGTGCTGTGGGATGTGGACCTGCCGCAAGCATTGAGTTTCAGCGCGGACTAACTGTGGGAGCGGGCTTGCCCGCGATGCAGGCACCTCGGTGTGTCAGACACGCTGCGGTGATGCTATCGCAGGCAAGCCAGCTCCCACCTTTGATCTCCACAAGGCAAAAGTTGAACGCCCATAAAAAAGCCCCGCCTGATCACTCAGGCGGGGCTTTTTAGTAGCGGATGGAATCAGACGAGGGGTTTAGGCTCGTGCTCTGTTTCCAAGGCCTTGTGCTCAACCGGGGCTGGAGCCTCGATCGCTTCGGCAGCCGGTGCGGCAGCGGCTGCAGCAGCGGCGGCTTCAGCTTCCTTGCGGCGACGACGCACTTCACGTGGGTCGTTCGGCGCACGGCCGTTTTCGGTCAGGGCGCTGGCAGGCGCGGCTTCAACCACGGGCGCTGCGACTTCGGCAACCACTGGCGCTTCAACCACGGGTGCAGGCTCAACGACTGGGGCGGGCTCGGCAACCACTTCGGCAACCGGTGCAGGCGCTTCTTCCACCACAGGAGCAGGTGCTGGCGCTTCAACCGGTGCAGCTGGTTCGGCAGTCCACTGGAAGGCGGTCTGTTCTTCGCGAACTTCACGCACTGCCGGGGCGGCTTCCTCGACAACCGGCGCTTCAACGACGGCTTCAACCACTGGCTGAGGCTCGACTACCGGTGCAGGCTCGACAGCAGTCACTTCGACTTCTGGTTGAACGTCGCGCACTGGCGAGGCAACTTCCACTTCCGGAACCACTGGGGCTTCGATCGGGGCAGTGGCTTCGACGACTGGCGCTTCAACAACCGGAGCTTCAACCACTGGCGTCTCGGCAACCGGTGCTTCTGCAGCAGCCGTTTCTTCAACAGCAGCGGTAGCGCGTTCAGCTTGCTCATGCGCCTGGGCTTCAGCCGGTGCGCTGATCACGGTGCTGGCAACTGCGGCGGTCACAGCCAGGCCGGCAGCCAGTTCGGCGCCCGTCGGTTCTGCGGTTGCAGCTTCGCCGTTCTCGCCGGTCTCTTCCGAGCCTTCGATCACATTGCCGTTGGCATCACGCTGACGCTCACGGCGGTTGCTGCGGCGACGCTGGCCACGGGAGCGGCGGCGTGGACGATCGCCTTCGGCGTTGTCCTGACCGTCTTCCTGCAGTTGCTCTTCACCGGTCAGCACTTCTTCTTCGCTGGTGGCAGCGGCTTGCTCGGCACGTGGTTGACGCTCTTCACGCGGTGGGCGCGGCTGGCGCTCTTCACGTGGGGCGCGTTCTTCACGCGGCTGGCGAGCCGGGCGTTCTTCGCTGGCAGCTTCGGCAGCGACGGCAGCTACCGCTGGTGCGGCGTCCAGCGGCTCGCGCAGTTCACGCACACGTTCTTCACGCTCGCCACGTGGCTTGCGGTCTTCACGTGGGGCGCGTGGAGTACGTGGCGCGCGCTCTTCGCGCGGTGCACGTTCTTCACGGGCTACAGTCGGGGTCTCTTCACGGGCTTCGCGAGGTGCACGCTCTTCACGTGGTGCGCGTTCTTCACGCGGTGCACGTTCTTCGCGGGGCTTGCGCTCTTCGTCACGGCGACCGTTGCGGTTACGGCTCTGTTGACGGCCGTTGCGACGTTCTTCGTTGCGGGCCGGGCGCTCGGTGGCCGGTTTTTCAACCACAACCGGCGCAGCAGGCTCTTCTTTACTGGCGAACAGGCTGACCAGTGACTTCACCAGGCCTTTGAACAGGCTTGGCTCAGGCATGGCGGCCGGCGCGGCAACCGGTGCAGCCACTTCGGTCGGTACCGGAGCGTTGGCACGTGCCGGTGCGGTCTTAACGGCCGCTTCCTGGCGAACCAGGGTGCGGGTCGCGGCGGCTGGCTGGACTTCTTCCACTTCGGCAGCGGCAGCAGCGATTTCGTAGCTGGACTGGCCGCTGTGGGCTTCCGGGCTGTCATCACGCAGGCGTTGCACTTCGAAGTGCGGCGTCTCGAGGTGATCGTTCGGCAGGATGACGATGCGGGCACGGGTGCGCAGTTCGATCTTGGTGATCGAGTTGCGTTTTTCGTTAAGCAGGAAAGCGGCCACCGGGATCGGCACTTGCGCGCGAACTTCGGCGGTGCGGTCTTTCAGGGCTTCTTCTTCGATCAGGCGCAGGATCGCCAGCGACAGCGATTCAACGTCACGGATGATGCCGGTGCCGTTGCAACGCGGGCAGACGATGCCGCTGCTCTCGCCCAGGGAGGGACGCAGGCGCTGACGGGACATTTCCAGCAGGCCGAAGCGCGAGATACGGCCGACCTGTACGCGGGCACGGTCAGCTTCCAGGCATTCGCGGACTTTTTCTTCCACGGCGCGCTGGTTCTTGGCTGGGGTCATGTCGATGAAGTCGATCACGATCAGGCCGCCGATGTCACGCAGGCGCAACTGGCGGGCGATTTCTTCAGCCGCTTCCAGGTTGGTCTGCAGGGCGGTTTCTTCGATGTCGCTGCCTTTGGTGGCGCGCGCCGAGTTGATGTCGATGGACACCAGGGCTTCGGTCGGGTCGATCACGATGGAGCCGCCGGAAGGCAGTTCGACCACGCGCTGGAAGGCGGTCTCGATCTGGCTTTCGATCTGGAAACGGTTGAACAGCGGAACGCTGTCTTCGTACAGCTTGATCTTGCTGGCGTACTGCGGCATCACCTGGCGAATGAAGGTCAGGGCTTCGTCCTGGGCTTCAACGCTGTCGATCAGCACTTCGCCGATGTCCTGGCGCAGGTAATCGCGGATGGCGCGGATGATCACGTTGCTTTCCTGATAGATCAGGAACGGCGCGGAACGATCCAGGGAGGCTTCTTTGATGGCGGTCCAGAGTTGCAGCAGGTAGTCGAGGTCCCACTGCATTTCTTCGCTGCTGCGGCCCAGGCCTGCAGTGCGCACGATCAGGCCCATGTCGGCAGGAGCAATCAAGCCGTTCAGCGCTTCACGCAGTTCGTTGCGTTCTTCGCCTTCGATGCGACGGGAAATGCCGCCGGCACGTGGGTTGTTCGGCATCAGCACCAGGTAACGGCCGGCCAGGGAGATGAAGGTGGTCAGGGCAGCGCCCTTGTTGCCACGTTCTTCTTTTTCGACCTGAACGATGACTTCCTGGCCTTCGCTCAGGACGTCCTTGATGTTCACGCGGCCTTCGGGGGCTTTCTTGAAGTATTCGCGGGAGATTTCTTTGAGGGGCAGGAAGCCGTGGCGCTCGGAGCCGAAATCGACAAAGGCAGCCTCAAGGCTTGGTTCGATGCGAGTAATACGGCCTTTATAGATGTTGGCCTTCTTTTGCTCGCGTGCACCGGATTCGATGTCCAGGTCATAGAGGCGTTGGCCATCTACCAGTGCAACACGCAACTCTTCGGGTTGAGTTGCGTTAATCAGCATTCTTTTCATGTTGTACCGTCGGTTTCCGGGCTGCCGGAAACGGCGTTCGGCACACACGACTTCTCACGGTCGGTGTCAGGTGCGTCAAGAGTGGTTGGCCACTCCAGTGTCCAGCAATAACGAGCCAATTGGGCCGGTATCGCGACGGACGCGTCCTGCTTGTTAGCGGTGGTGACAAAGGCACCACTTCAACAAAAGCTAAGGTCAGGAGGAGGAATCAACCGGCGACTGTGGACGAGATGAAGCGTCTTATAAGCCTAATGCTACACGGTCCGACGGTTGTGCATCTCCACCCTACACGTATCCCTGATAATTCGGGTGCTGCCGCGCGCAGAATCCGCAGCGGGTTGGCATTTACCGTGTACTCCAATGGGGAGTCCACGCTCATGGCTAAACAAGACTAGGTGTGGGCGACTGCGCTCTCACTCAGCTCTTAACAGGCGTTGTTTCCGAAGCATTCGCCGTGGTCTGGCTCAAGACTGACTGCACTTTGTGAACTGGCCGTAAATATCGGCGCAGAACGCGAGTATTCACTCTGCTTTCTGCACTCGCTTCAGGCCTCATGTCACCTGCGCTTGTTACAATCCTGAGCCTTCCAGGGTGGCAAAAGCCCCGTAGGACGGCCTCGCGTCCTGATGAATTGCGATGGTCAGGGCCGGCAGTTTGCCGCAAGTCCTCTGTCCAGGCCGCTTTTGGCGGCGTTCGCGACTATAGCAGCAATGATTAAGTGCTTCAATTCCATAAAAAATTGTTATCATCGCCGCCATGACGAATACCGCCCCCCAGACCCCCAGCGTCCAGCTGCTCGAGGTCTCGCCGGAATATGCCGGCCAACGCATCGACAATTTTCTCCTGGCCAGGCTCAAAGGCGTGCCCAAGACCTTGATTTACCGCATCTTGCGTAAAGGTGAAGTGCGCGTGAACAAAGGCCGGATCAAGCCCGAGTACAAGCTGCAGGCGGGCGATATCGTTCGTGTGCCGCCGGTGCGCGTGCCTGAGCGTGACGAGCCGGTGCCGTTGGCCCAGGGCCTGTTGCAGCGCCTGGAAGCGTCGATTGTCTTCGAAGACAACAAGCTGATCGTGATCAACAAGCCTTGCGGCATTGCGGTTCACGGCGGCAGTGGCCTGACGTTCGGGGTGATCGAAGCCTTTCGTCAGTTGCGACCCGATGCCAAGGAGCTGGAACTGGTCCACCGCCTGGACCGCGACACCTCCGGCCTGCTGATGATCGCCAAAAAACGCAGCATGTTGCGTCACCTGCACACCGCCTTGCGTGGCGATGGCGTGGACAAGCGCTACATGGCATTGGTGCGTGGTAACTGGGCCAGCTCCATCAAGAGCGTGCGTGCGCCGCTGCAGAAGAGCAACCTGCGCTCCGGCGAGCGCATGGTCGAAGTGGACGAGGAGGGCAAAGAAGCCCTGACCCTGTTCAAGGTGCTGCGCCGCTTCGGTGACTTCGCCACGATGGTCGAGGCCAAGCCGGTGACCGGGCGTACCCACCAGATTCGCGTGCACACCCTGCACGCGGGCCACTGCATCGCCGGTGACACCAAGTACGGCGATGAGGATTTCTCCAGGGAAATTCGTGACCTGGGCGGCAAGCGCCTGTTCCTGCACGCCTACATGCTCACCGTACCGCTGCCCGATGGCGGCGAGCTGAAGTTGCAGGCGCCGGTCGATGAGATGTGGGCCAAGACCGTGGAGCGTTTGAGTGTCGCACCCTGACTACAAGCTGCTGATTTTTGATTGGGACGGCACGCTGTGCAATTCCATTGGGCGCATCGTCGACTCAATGCACGCGGCGTCGACCCGTTCGGGTTTCGAGTTATGCACTGATCTGGCGGTAAAAGGCATTATCGGCCTGGGCCTGCCCGAGGCGATCCGTACCTTGTACCCCCGGATCAGCGATGCGCAGCTGGTGACCTTTCGTGATCATTACGCTGATCACTACATCGCGCTGGAGGCCACGCCTTCGCCGCTGTTTGACGGCGTAAGGCAATCCCTAGAAGCGTTTCGCGCCGAGGGTTATCACTTGGCCGTGGCCACCGGCAAGGCCCGTCGCGGGCTGGATCGGGTGCTCAAGGCTCACGGGTTTGAAGATTATTTCAGTATCACCCGTGCAGCGGATGAAACCGCCAGCAAACCTCACCCTCTGATGCTGGAGCAGATCCTGGCGCATTGCGGCGTAGCGCCGCGTCAGGCGTTGATGGTGGGTGACGCTTCCTTCGACCTGATGATGGCACGCAATGCTGGCATGGACAGCGTGGCGGTCAGCTACGGTGCTCAGGCAGCCGAAGCCTTGCAGGCATACGAGCCCAGGCTGACGATTGATCATTTTTCTGAACTGCAAGCCTGGCTCAGCCGGGCCTGATAAGTCTTTGCTGGGGTTAATGGCATGAGTGACGAGTGGAAAGCGCCCGAAAAGGCCGAAAGCGGTGATGATAAAAGCTGGAAGTTGTTGGAGAAGACCCTGCTGGCCAGTGTTCAGGAACAGCGCCGTGCACGGCGTTGGGGGATTTTCTTCAAGCTGCTGACGTTTATCTGGCTTATCGCCATGCTGGCGTTGTTCAGCCCGCTGATGGACATGGAAAAAAGCGCCACCCGTGGCAACAACTACACCGCCTTAATCGACGTGAACGGGGTGATTGCCGATAAGGAGTCCGCCAGCGCCGACAATATCGTCGGCGGCCTGCGTGCAGCCTTCGAAGATCCCAAGGTCAAGGGCGTGATCCTGCGCATCAACAGCCCAGGCGGTAGCCCTGTGCAGTCTGGCTATGTGTATGACGAGATTCGCCGCCTGCGCGGGCTGCACCCGGACATCAAACTGTACGCGGTGATTTCCGATCTGGGCGCCTCGGGTGCCTATTACATCGCCAGCGCCGCTGACCAGATCTATGCCGACAAGGCCAGCCTCGTCGGTTCCATTGGTGTGACAGCGGCCGGTTACGGCTTTGTCGGCACCATGGAGAAGTTGGGGGTGGAGCGTCGCACCTACACCTCGGGTGAGCACAAGTCTTTCCTGGACCCGTTCCAGCCACAAAAGGCCGATGAAACCCAGTTCTGGCAGGGCGTGCTCGACACCACCCATCGTCAGTTCATTGCCAGCGTGAAGCAGGGGCGCGGCGATCGTCTGAAAGACAAAGACCATCCGGAGCTGTTCTCCGGCCTGGTGTGGTCCGGTGAGCAAGCGTTGCCATTGGGTTTGATCGATGGCTTGGGCAGTGCCAGTTCGGTGGCGCGCGATGTGATTGGTGAGAAGGAGCTGGTGGACTTCACTGTTCAGGAATCGCCGTTTGATCGCTTCTCCAAGAAACTCGGCGCCAGTGTGGCGCAGAAGCTGGCCTACTACATGGGCTTCCAGGGCCCGACGCTGCGCTGAAATATCAGCTTCGTCGTAGTTCAAAATGTGGGAGCGGGCTTGCCCGCGATAGCGCTGGGTCAGTCGACATTGAAAGTGACTGGCCCACCGCTATCGCAGGCAAGCCAGCTCCCACAGTGGTTTTGGGGTGGGCCTAGGGGATTTGCACGCCTTCAGCCAGGAGCATGTCCACCAGTCGAATCAGCGGCAGGCCGATCAGGCTGGTCGCATCCGGCCCTTCGGTACTCTGAAACAGGCTCACACCCAGCCCTTCGGCCTTGAAGCTGCCTGCGCAGTCATAAGGCTGTTCCACACGCAAATAACGCTCGATGCGTTCTACATTCAGTTCGCGCATCTGCACGGTAAACGGCACGCAATCTACCTGGCAGTGGCCCGTCTCACTGTTGAGCAGCGCCAGGCCAGTTAAAAAACTCACGCGTTTGCCGCTGGCTGCCAGCAATTGCTCGCGGGCGTTTTCAAAGGTATGAGGTTTGCCGATAATGCGGCCATCGAGCGCGGCCACCTGATCCGAGCCGATAATCAGGTGCCCTGGATGACTGGCGGCGAGGGCGCGGGCTTTCTCTTGCGCCAGGCGCTTGACCAGCTCAATGGCCGATTCATTTGCGCGATGGCTTTCGTCGATATCCGGCGAGCTGCAGATGAACGGTAGGTGCAGGCGGGCCAGCAATTCCCGGCGATAAACCGAGCTGGAAGCGAGTAATAAAGGCAGCATGGGTGTCTCCTCGAGGCAGCCGCCGATTCTAGCGGGGCGACCAGCTGACGCACAGGGCTGAATTTCCTTTGACATGGCTGGGTGCATCCCTATAATGCTGCGCCTATGTTGAATGACCCGATTCCACCTCACGTTGACCCGCGCAAATTGGCTGATCGTGGCACCACCCTTCAAGGTGAAGTGCTGCTGGCCGATTTGGAGAGACTCTGCGACCCGCTTTCCGACACTGTCGGTACGGTGCAGGCTAAATTCGTTTTTGAACGAGATGAACGTAAGTCTGTGGTAATCCACAGCTTTATCGACACCGAAGTCAAAATGGTTTGCCAGCGTTGTCTTGAGCTGGTCACCCTGCCGATCCACAGCGAATGCAGTTATGCTGTGGTGAAAGAGGGTGCGAATACCCAGTCGTTGCCGAAAGGTTATGACGTGCTGGAACTGGGCGAAGATCCTTTGGATCTGCATGCACTGATCGAGGAGGAGCTTTTGCTCGCCTTGCCCATTGTGCCTGCTCATCATCCGGAAGAATGCCAGCAGCCGGAGGGCCTTGATGACGAGGCCGAGCCGAGCGAGGACGAGGTAACGCGGTCCAACCCGTTCAGTGTATTGGCGCAGTTAAAGCGTGACCCAAACGTTTAGGAGTTAATCAATTATGGCTGTTCAGCAGAACAAAAAATCCCGCTCTGCCCGTGACATGCGTCGTTCGCACGATGCCCTGACGGCAAGCACTCTGTCCGTAGAAAAAACCACCGGTGAAGTTCACCTGCGTCACCACGTATCGCCAGAAGGCGTATACCGTGGCCGTAAAGTGATCGACAAGGGCGCTGACGAGTAATCACTTGTCTGCTCAAGTCATCGCGATTGACGCAATGGGCGGGGACTTCGGTCCCCGCAGCATTGTTCAGGCCTGCATTGCCAGCCTGTCCGCTACGCCCTCGCTGCACCTGACCCTCGTCGGTCAACATTCCCTACTTGAAGAACTGATTGCCAGCCATCCGGCGGTGGATCGCGCGCGCCTGACAGTTACTGCGGCCAGCGAAACCATCAGCATGGATGAAAAGCCCGCGGCGGCCTTGCGTGGCAAGCCCGACTCTTCAATGCGGGTGGCCCTTGAGTTGTTGCGTGATGGCAAGGTGCAAGCCTGTGTCAGTGCCGGCAATACCGGGGCGTTGATGGCGTTGTCGCGGCATGTGCTCAAGACGCTGCCGGGGATTGATCGGCCAGCGATGGTGGCGGCGATTCCGACGCAGAAAGGCTATTGCCAGCTGCTGGACCTGGGTGCAAACGTCGATTGCAGTGCCGAGCACCTGCTCCAGTTCGCGGTGATGGGCTCGGTGGCCGCTGAGGCGTTGGGTGTGGTCCGGCCACGTGTGGCGTTACTCAATATCGGCACCGAGGACATCAAGGGCAATCAGCAGGTCAAGCTGGCTGCGACTTTGTTGCAGGGCGCACGGGGCTTGAACTATATCGGTTTTGTCGAAGGTGACGGCTTGTACCGAGGCGAGGCGGATGTAGTGGTGTGCGACGGTTTTGTCGGCAATATCCTGCTTAAGTCCAGCGAAGGCCTGGCGACCATGATTGCCACGCGTATCGAGGCCTTGTTCAAGCAGAACCTGGCCTCACGCATGGTCGGCGCGCTGGCGTTACCGTTGATGCGCCGCCTGCAGGCCGACCTGGCACCGGCACGGCATAATGGCGCGAGTTTTCTGGGGCTGCAGGGCATTGTGGTAAAAAGCCACGGCTCTGCAGGTGTGCAGGGCTTTCAAAGTGCGATTGCGCGGGCATTGATCGAGATCCAGGAAAACCTGCCGCAACGCTTGCACGGGCGTCTTGAGGATCTGTTGCCTTAGGCGAATCGGCCCGGGAGTGCTTAAATGTGACCGGCCAGTTCAATTGACCATCCAATCTGTCAGTTTCGTTCGCGCCCACCTTCGGTGCGAGCATTTTTGACGACCAGATCATTAGGGGCTTGTTACATGTCTACATCCCTCGCATTCGTCTTTCCAGGGCAGGGTTCGCAGTCCCTCGGTATGTTGGCCGAGCTGGGCGCGCAACATCCACTGATCCTGGAAACCTTCAAGGAAGCTTCCGATGCCCTGGGTTACGACCTGTGGGCACTGACCCAGCAAGGGCCGGAAGAGCAACTCAATCAAACCGATAAAACCCAGCCGGCGATACTGACCGCCTCGATCGCCCTGTGGCGCTTGTGGCTGGCCGAAGGCGGTGCGCACCCGGCCTACGTCGCCGGTCACAGCCTGGGCGAGTACAGCGCCTTGGTGGCCGCCGGCAGCCTGACCCTCTCTGAAGCGGTCAAGCTGGTCGAGCGTCGTGGTCAGCTGATGCAAGAAGCTGTTCCGGCCGGGCAGGGCGGCATGGCCGCTATCCTCGGCCTGGAAGACGCTGTAGTGATCGAAGCCTGTGCCGAAGCGGCCCAGGGCGAAGTGGTCAGCGCGGTGAACTTCAACTCCCCTGGCCAGGTGGTCATCGCTGGCGCCAAGGCCGCTGTCGAGCGCGCCATTGAAGGCTGCAAGGCCCGTGGTGCCAAGCGCGCCTTGCCGTTGCCGGTGAGCGTGCCGTCCCACTGCGAGCTGATGCGCCCGGCTGCCGAGCGTTTTGCCGAGTCCATCGCCGCCATCAATTGGCAAGCGCCGCAGATCCCGCTGGTGCAGAACGTCAGTGCGGCCGTTGCCGCCGACCTCGACACCCTCAAGCGCGACCTGCTGGAGCAGCTTTACAAGCCGGTACGCTGGGTTGAGTCGGTACAGACCCTGGCTGCCAATGGTGCCACTGAGTTGGTCGAGTGCGGCCCGGGCAAAGTCCTGGCCGGCCTGAACAAGCGCTGCGCCGATGGCGTGTCGACTGCCAACCTCAATACCCCGGATGCCTTCGCTGCCGCGCGCGCGGCACTGGCCTGAAACCCTTTAGGAGAAGCCTGCATGAGTCTGCAAGGTAAAGTTGCACTGGTTACTGGCGCAAGCCGTGGCATTGGCCAGGCGATCGCCCTGGAACTGGGCCGTCAAGGCGCCGTTGTGATCGGCACCGCCACTTCCGCTTCGGGCGCTGAGCGTATTGCTGCCACCTTGAAGGAAAACGGCGTACAGGGCACCGGTCTTGAGCTGAATGTGACCAGCGACGAGTCTGTTGCTGCTGTGCTGGCTGAAATCACTGCACAGTTCGGCGCACCGGCTATTCTGGTGAACAACGCCGGTATCACCCGTGACAACCTGATGATGCGCATGAAAGACGACGAGTGGTACGACGTGGTCGATACCAACTTGAACAGTCTGTTTCGCCTGTCCAAGGGCGTTTTGCGCGGCATGACCAAGGCGCGTTGGGGCCGAATTATCAATATTGGCTCCGTAGTGGGTGCCATGGGCAACGCAGGCCAAGTAAACTATGCCGCGGCCAAGGCCGGTCTGGAAGGTTTCAGCCGTGCATTGGCCCGTGAAGTCGGTTCGCGTTCGATTACGGTCAACTCGGTGGCCCCAGGGTTCATCGACACCGATATGACCCGCGAACTGCCGGAAGCTCAGCGTGAAGCTTTGCTGACCCAGATTCCGCTGGGCCGTCTGGGCCAGGCTCAAGAGATCGCAAATGTGGTCACTTTCCTGGCATCCGACGGTGCGGCATACGTGACTGGGGCTACAATCCCGGTGAACGGCGGGATGTACATGAGTTAAATTGTGACGGATCGCTTCAAAAAAATGTCATACGAGCTGTCTAAAATCCGTTATAAAGCTGCAACTTAATTTATAGGCAGGTGGTCGGTCGGGTACGAGGGTGAAGCTTTCAGTTGAAAAGCTGAAAAGGCTTTCTATACACTTACCCACTGGCCAGCTGCCTGAATTTGTCCATTAGGAGTTAAACAAGGTATGAGCACCATCGAAGAGCGCGTCAAGAAAATCGTTGCCGAGCAACTGGGCGTTAAAGAAGAAGAAGTGACCAACTCCGCTTCCTTCGTTGAAGACCTGGGTGCCGATTCCCTTGACACCGTTGAGCTGGTGATGGCTCTGGAAGAGGAATTCGAGACCGAAATCCCGGACGAAGAAGCTGAAAAAATCACTACTGTTCAAGCTGCTATCGACTACGTTACTGCCCACCAGGCGTAATAGTTTGTAGTCGTCGCTTGCTGTCAGGGAAAAACCGCACTGCTGTAACGGCGTGCGGTTTTTTCTTTAAGCGGTGATGAAAAGTAAGCTGCGAAGCAAAGTGTCGTCATTAGAAAAAGGAGAGTGCTGTGTCGCGTAGACGCGTCGTAGTCACCGGTATGGGTATGTTGTCGCCACTGGGTACGGATGTGCCGAGCAGTTGGCAGGGCATTCTGGCTGGCCACAGTGGTATCGGTCTGATCGAACACACGGACCTTTCAGCCTATTCCACCCGTTTTGGCGGCTCGGTAAAGGGCTTCAATGTCGAGGAATATCTCTCGATCAAAGAATCCCGCAAGCTCGACCTGTTCATTCAATACGGCCTGGCAGCCGGTTTTCAGGCGGTGCGTAATGCCGGCCTGGAAGTCACCGACGCCAACCGTGAGCGCATCGGCGTGGCCATGGGTTCGGGTATTGGCGGTTTGACCAATATCGAAGAAACCAGCCGCACGCTGCACGATTCCGGCCCCCGTCGAATTTCACCGTTCTTCGTGCCGGGCTCGATCATTAATATGATTTCCGGTTTCCTGTCCATCCACTTGGGTGCCCAGGGACCTAACTACGCCATTGCCACGGCGTGCACCACCGGCACGCACTGCATCGGCATGGCGGCGCGTAACATTGCCTATGACGAAGCCGACGTGATGATCGCCGGTGGCGCCGAAATGGCTGCCTGCGGCCTCGGCATGGGTGGCTTCGGCGCGTCCCGTGCGCTGTCGACGCGCAATGACGAGCCGACTCGCGCCAGCCGTCCGTGGGACAAGGGCCGTGATGGCTTCGTACTGTCCGACGGTGCCGGTGCGCTGGTACTCGAAGAGCTGGAGCACGCCAAGGCGCGCGGTGCCACCATTTACGCCGAGTTGATTGGCTTCGGCATGAGCGGTGACGCCTACCACATGACCTCGCCGCCGTCCGACGGTGCCGGTGCTGCACGTTGCATCACCAACGCCTTGCGCGATGCGAAGGTCAACGCCAACCAGGTGCAGTACATCAATGCCCACGGCACTTCGACCCCGACTGGCGACCTGGCGGAAGCCGAAGCCATCAAGTCGGTGTTCGGTGAGCACGCCTACAAGCTGGCGGTCAGCTCCACCAAGTCCATGACCGGCCACCTGTTGGGTGCGGCGGGCGCGGTCGAGGCGATCTTCAGCGTCATGGCCATCAAGGATCAGGTCGCTCCGCCGACCATCAACCTCGATGAGCCGGACGAAGGCTGCGACCTCAACTTCGTGCCTCACGAAGCGCAACCGATGCCGATCGATGTGGTGATCTCCAACTCGTTCGGTTTCGGTGGCACCAACGGTTCCCTGGTGTTCCGCCGGTTCGCCGAGTGATGCACAGCTGGGTCGACGGTCAGCCAGCGGACAGCGTGCCTCTGAAAGATCGTGGCCTGGCGTACGGCGATGGCCTGTTTGAGACCATCGCCGTCAAGGCCGGGCAGCCGGTGCTGCTCGACCGTCACCTGCAACGCCTGGAGGCGGGTTGCAGGCGCCTGGCCCTGGTTGCGGACCACACGCTGATCCGCAGCGAAGTGCTGGCCTATGCTGCAGCCTTGGGCAATGGTGTACTCAAATTGATCCTCACCCGTGGCGACAGCCTGCGCGGCTATGGCATCAACCCTGGCGTCCCCGTGCGCCGTATCTTGCAGGGCAATCCGCCCGCTGCTTATCCCCTGGCCCATGCAGCCGATGGCATCCGCCTGTTTGCGTGCGCCACTCGCTTGGCCGAGCAGCCGTTGCTGGCCGGTCTCAAGCACCTT
Organism: Pseudomonas sp. PA-6-3C; assembly: GCF_021605825.1. NCBI lineage: Bacteria > Pseudomonadati > Pseudomonadota > Gammaproteobacteria > Pseudomonadales > Pseudomonadaceae > Pseudomonas > Pseudomonas sp. PA-6-3C. The sequence goes on along the minus strand of NZ_WKDV01000017.1, from coordinate 93,902 downwards.
AATCGTCTTGAACAAGTGATCGCCCGCGCCGAATGGCAGGATACCGAACATGCCGAGGGCTTGATGCTGGACAACTCGGGTCGCGTCATCGAAGGCGTGTTCAGCAACCTGTTCCTGGTGCGCAATGGCTTGTTACTAACCGCTGATCTGAATCGTTGCGGGGTTGCCGGCGTCATGCGCGCGGAGATTCTGGCCCAGGCGCAAACCCTGGGCATCCCGGTGGCCGTGGCCGACATCAGCATGGACCAGTTGCAACAGGCCGACGAAGTTTTCGTGTGCAACAGCGTTTATGGCATTTGGCCCGTACGTGGTTGCGCCGGGATGAGCTGGTCGGTTGGGCCGCTCACCCGTAAACTGCAGGGCATTGTTCGCGCGCTATTGGAAATTTGAGTTGATACGAAAACTGGTTTTACTGCTGCAGATCAGCCTGGTCTCGGCAGGCTTGCTGCTGGGCTTCTCGGCCTGGAAGCTCGACTCTGCGCTGAAGCAGCCCCTGAATCTGACCCAGGAACAATTGCTGGATGTACCCGCCGGGGCAACCCCGACGGGCACCTTCAATCGCCTTGAAACCGAAGGTGTGCTGGATGGCGCCTTCTGGTTGCGCCTGTACTGGCGCTTCAACCTCGAAGGCCAGCCGCTGCACAGCGGCGAATACCGCATGACCCCAGGCCTGACTGCCGAAGGCCTGATCGGCTTGTGGCAGCGTGGTGAAGTGGTGCAATACAGCCTGACATTGGTGGAAGGCTGGAACTTCCGCCAGGTGCGTTCAGCGCTGGCCAAACACGAAAAGATCGTGCAGACCCTGTCGGGGCTGAGCGACAACGAAGTGATGGACAAGCTCGGCCACCCTGGCGTGTTTCCCGAAGGGCGATTCTTTCCTGACACCTACCGCTTCGTGCGCGGCATGACCGATGTCGAATTCCTGAAAAAAGCCTACAACCGCCTGGATGATGTACTGGCCCAGGAATGGAGCCAACGCGCCGCAGATGCACCGTATACCGACCCTTACCAGGCGCTGATCATGGCCTCCCTGGTAGAAAAGGAAACCGGTGTGCCGCAAGAGCGCGGCCAGATCGCCGGGGTGTTCGTGCGCCGCCTGAAAATCGGCATGCTGCTGCAGACCGACCCTACGGTGATCTACGGCCTGGGCGAGCGCTACACCGGCAAGCTGACCCGCGCGCACCTCAAGGAAGCCAACCCCTATAACACCTACATGATTGCCGGCCTGCCGCCGACGCCGATCGCCATGGTCGGCCGCGAGGCGATCCATGCCGCCTTGAACCCGGTGGCCGGCAGCAGCCTGTACTTCGTCGCCCGGGGCGATGGCAGCCATATTTTCTCCGATGACCTGGATGCGCATAATGCCGCCGTGCGTGAGTTCCAGCTCAAGCGCCGCGCCGATTATCGCTCCAGCCCGGCACCGGCGGTAAAACCGCCGGAAGACGCGACACCACCGGCCGATGCCGCCCCGGTTGAAAAAACCGCCGAGCCAGCGCCGGACGCCGCTGCGCCGCAAAGCCCGCAATGACTCTGACTAAGGACTGCCTGTGACTGGCTTGTTTATTACCCTGGAAGGCCCGGAAGGCGCCTTATATCTCTTTGTGGTTCAACGTAAACCAGTGTCGTTATAGTCTCCTCTATAAAAATGTAAACTACCCATATAGGGTAATTATTTTGGTGATACGGCTTACAGCCCTTTTTGCACCTGCGTTTTAGTCCTTGACGCCTATCTGGCTCGTCTCCATCATGTAAACCACTTAAGTCTTTCTGCAGTGGTGAATCTCAATGTCAAATGGATGCCTGATCGTCTGCGACGGTAATAACGGAGCTGGTAAATCGTCGGTGATCAAGCATCTCAGCGGGTGGTTGAGCGAGGCTGGTCATCACGTTTTAGTGACGCGTGAGCCTGGTGGAACTCCGATTGGAGAAAAGATCAGAGAGGTGGTACTTGATCCATCCACCCCTGAGCTTTGCGATACGACTGAACTGCTTCTGTTTGCCGCTGCTAGGGCTCAGCACCTTCAAGAGAAAATTATCCCAGCCATTGAGGGTGGAGCGATTGTGATCTGTGACCGCTTCACACCCGCCACCATCGCATTTCAGCACTTTGGTCGAGGTCTGCCATTGGATCGTGTACTGGCGATCAATGAGATCGCTCTGGGTGGCTTCAAGCCTGACTTGAATATCATTTTAGATATCGATCCTGCGGTAGGCATGCAGCGTGTGGCCGGCCGGGGAGAGGTCTTGGACAGGATGGAGTTGCAGAAGGCTGAGTTCCTATCGCGTGCTCGTCATGGCTTTCTAGTCCAAGCCCAGGAAAATCCAGACACCTTTGCGGTTGTGGACGCCTCTCAAAGCTTTGAGGCTGTTGCTGCAGACATAAGAGCGGTAGTAGAGGAGTTGTTGGCTCGCTTGGCATAACAAGGAGCCATATATGCGATACCTCTCCATGTATCACGCTGAGCTATCAGCGACGTCCGCAGATGCAAAGGTCATCCTCGCAAATTATATAGAGCATCCGCTGTTCAGTTTTACGGATGCTTTGTGCTGCGGTTTTCACTACGTGTTTATAAAATATGTCCCAGATGTCAGTTATTCGAAAGGGTATGCTCTGCGTTCGGCGATAAAGGATTTTCTAGATTTCAGGCAAGATCACAATAATAAGCTCCACCCTGACCTTCATCTAAAGGGGGTTGGGGATATCGGTGTTGAACAGTTTAAGCTTTTTATGGATAGGTTGCGGCGCAATGGCCAAACTCTCTATCCTGCGAGAAGCATAAGATCCGCAGTTTTAAAAGTGGCAAACCACAACGATGATGGTCTTCCACTGTTAACGTTGCCTAGCGTATTGATTAAAACTCAGGTGAGAGAGCCACTCGATGAGGCGGCCGACGCCAGTTTTTATGAATCGATGCGGTCGGAAGTTGATAATATGCGATTCATGCTTGAGTTTCGCAAGCAGGTTGAACTCGCTGAACCATATCGCTTGGACGAAATCCGTCCTTTGATCTCAGAGCTCTTGTTGATCAGTAAACAATCAGAATGGGTTATTGATCCTGCTCGAGCATTGAAGACTCTTATGTTGGATGGTTACCCATTTAGGGTGACTAAATCCGACTCTACGGCATTGCGCAAAAAAATCCGAAAAATACCATATGTACAATCAATAACCCGTCCTAGCGAATTTGTATTAAGTTGCTGTCTGCCTTATAGTTATTCCATTCTCAGAAAGCAAACCCCAGACTCAATTGCTTATGATGATCTGGTGCGAATGTATTATCCTACTGCACAAAATCAAGCAACTCTGGGGCTTTTCATTCAGCGACAGTCGAGTTGGAACAAAGAGACAGTTATAGCCATCGATAAAAATCACTTTCTGCACCCTATGTCTGAGGTTGCGCATTCTGATGTGGTTCTTGTTGTATCTGAAAAAGAAAAATCCCAATCTGCTAACAAAAACTATGCGTCTCCAAAACTCGCAAAAGCAATGTCAACCAGATCGGATAGGTACTCCATTTTTAACTTGATGGAGCTTGCTAAGACTCTGTCAGAACCTCTCGCTGAAGTTGTGAATAGCTCGGACAGTTTCGCCCTGGATGATCCGCTGAGATGGTCGATATTCCTATGTCTATCTGAGCATGAATCTGACTGGCAAATCAAAGAGTCCGGCCCTGATATCAGAGTAAACTCGCTGAAAAATCAGAAATATTGGAACATTGGTGTCGCTGAGTTTTTGGGCAAACACCAACTGGTGGACGCCGGTGTGCCACTTACAAGCGCGATTGACCTGGAGGGGCGGCTTAGGGTGACGTGGGAATACTACAACGCCAAAAAAACCAAGCATCCCTTATCGCTAACCGCCCTGCAACTTGGCCATTCCAGCCTCGAGACCACGAGTGCTCATTACGACAGTTCAGCCATGGCTATCAAGGATAGAAAGGTGCGCTATCGGAGCATTCAGGAAGAGTTGATGGAAAAATTCCGAAGTCATAAGTTTCACGGAATTGTCGGTAGCACTGTTCGGGCGAAGTCGGCTGATCCCACCTTTCGTATTTTTACGATCATGGGGCATGAGCGTGCCCTGTGGGCTTGTATAGACTCGAGTAAGCCAGATTATCCAGATGCTGTTGAGCTATCCAAGAACGAGCGATGTACTCGACTGGATAAGTGTTTATCTTGCAGTCGTATCTACGTGCTTGGCGACTCATTACCTTTCCTAATGGAGCGGTTATCAACACTTCAGCGCGCGGTCGAGGCGGACGAAGGACGCCTTGAGGTGCACAAAGATGAAATTGAAATTTTGGAATATCTCCTTAGCATTTGGGGAAACCAATCTGCGATTGCTGAAGCGCTTGTTTACATGAGGGGATACGAGGCGTTACTGCCGTTTGATATGCGCTCACTCATCGTCTACATTGAGGATTAACTTGTGTCTAAAAATAATGCTCAAGGTGACGATGATTCTTTTCAGTCCATTTTGGATGAGATTGAGCGCGAAGCGTCTGATGCGGCCGATGCCTACTTCTCCGAGCTATATGAGGCATCTCATGGTGGAGCCGAGGGAGTTTGCAAGCAGCAGCTGAGCGGGTTGGTGACGAAGCTAGCTGTGTCCCCTAATGGATGCTTCCCTGTTTCAGAGTATTCCAATTATGGCGAAATGCGATGGGTGTTGTTGCGCTCCGAAGGCTTTAAGGATATTGAGGTTTATATCGATCGTGCTCGGAGTGATTTGCAAGAGTTGAAGCGAGCTATATGTTACCACTTTATACCTCACCTACATCCGATCGGTACGATTCGAAGTTTTCGTTCGACTGAAACTTATAGTGACGGGTTTCGTTACGTACAGCGGCATATTTTTGAAGCGAATTTTTTAGACGCTTCTCCCGAACATATCGGTGTCATCACTGCAGGAGTTTTAAATGCTGCATTAGATGATGCGCGGGACTCCGGAGTGATGCGTGCTTATTGGTTGTTATTTTTCCATATCAATTTCTGGATTTTTTTGTCCGTCGAAAAGTTGATTCCTGAAGAGTTATGCCTAAAGGTAGATTTGAACGATGTTGATACCATAGCGCGCCGAAAAGATATCCAGAAGGTTATTCGTGTCTCGTTTGTAGGCTGGAAGCCTTTTTCCGAAGATGAATTGCGCGACTTGTTAACTTATTCTTTCTTTTGGATTGATAAGGGTGTTCCGGTAATTAATGAGGTGTTGGAATATTGTAATGCGCGGCCTGAGATGGATAAAAAATATTATAGTTATGGAAAACGCGATCTAGAATTTGAGGCAGTAGTTGGTAAGGAAGTAGACGGCGTTGAGATCGTTGGGTTTTCGCATACTGTTCAGACGTTAAAACAAAAGGGTAGTGGTGGTAAAATCCGGTCATATGACACGAATCTATACACGTGGCGAAAAGGATTTATGTACGCCGTAGATAGGGTGCGAAACGCAATCTTCATTCTCTTCGGTCTAATGACAGGGCTGCGCAGGCGTGAGTTGGCTCCGCTCCAGTTCGATGACGTTTACAAGAAGGAAAGTGATGGTCTCTGGTATGTTTCTTTTGTCAGGTATAAAACCAGCGACGATCCCAATTATTTTGGGGAGGCTGATGAGATTCCTCTCCCGGACTACCTAGGAGATGCCATCGCTTCTTACAAGAAGCTTAGAGAGTTTGATAAGTACATGCTGAAGGGTTACTTATTCCAGCCTGTAATTCCGACCCATGAGATGAATCAAGTGGACAGGATGATCACCAAGGTTGCCGTTAATCTTTCTGCGGAAGTTGGTGTTGACGGTCTCCATATTCATCGCTTTCGGAAAACGATAGCTGAAATATTGATTAATAAGTCTGAACGTAATATTGATATTATTCGGATGCTTTTTGGTCATTCAAGTTATGTCATGGGGCTACGGTATATTGCAAGGAACCCCTTCTTGGTTTCATCTGTTGTCGAGACCTTGAGAGAACACTTCGCCAAAGATTTTGTCGATATTCTCCAATCTATCAATTCCGGCGTTTATGCTGGAGAGGCTGCCAATGGTCTTGCTGGTCGCATGGCTGGTAGGCCGGACATTTTTGTCGGGAAACTTTTGAAGCTTACGGTTCTCGAGTATGTCTCTCACATGTTTCAAGGCGGTGAGGCTGTCTTGGTTCAACGTACGACGCTTAGTACGTTTTGTATGAGCGGCCTTATTCACGCTGGGGAGTCTCTACCTCCGTGCATCGCTGATCGGGCAAATCTGATTTATCCAGTAAGCCCGGACGTATCGAGCTGTCATATTCATTGTCCTCGCAATTTAGTGCTAGGTTCCGCTCAAGATTCGATCGAACAGAATTTAAAGTTTTATAAGGCGATCAGGTCATCCTCTAGAAAACTCAGTTACGCCGCCCAATTTGAGCTGGATCAAAAGATCAGCATTAATGAGAGACTGCTTGAAGAGTTATTGCACCCTAAACCACCTGTTATCGAGCGTGAGGTTTCGCAATCATGAACAGCCCTTCACGTAAACGACAGAAGAGCAGGGGAAAGCGATAATGACTGCAGTTAACACTGAACAGCGACTCAAAAAAATCATCTGTGATCATTACCTTAGCGGCTCTTCAGAGCGCCTTACTATGATCGAGGTTTGCGCCCGCGCGGAAATATCTCGCCAGGCTTTTCATAAATTTTATAGCCATCTAAAACCGTATTTGACCGGGGCCAGGAATGTTGATGAGTTGCTGGTCGGAGACCAAGCTGATGCCAGCAAAACAATCATCCAGTGCCAGAAATTGGTTAGAGAGGCGCAAGCCGAGCTGAGGTATGTGAAGGAAAACCAGCAGAAGGAGCACAAGAAACTTGAGGGAGATCTTTTAACGACACTCATGAATGGTGACGTGCTAATCCATCACTCCCGAGAGCTTACTAACGAACTAAAGAAGAAAGCGCTCCATAACGAGATTCTCAAGCGAAATCTCTTAGAGAAGGAACTCGAACTATCAGAAAACCGTGGTTTGAACAGCGCTGTAAAGCAACAGGGCAAGCCTGAGTCAATGATTATGAAGTTCCAGTTAGATACTCGGGATGCTGTGGCCAGATATTCAGAGACTCAAGACCTGGCTGGTTATTACAGAGATAAGACTCTCGCAATCAGTAAACTAAAGGAAAAACTACAAAAATTCCTGAAGAAAGGTGCTGTCAGGGTTGTAATTTTTCAGAATCGTTTCATTTCCTCATTCGATAAGTTTCTCGAGAAGAACTTTCATCCAGCGGACGCTGTTGTAGTGATTGATTTGCCTCTTGCATCCAGATCCGAAATTCGGGACTTCGTCCGTGGTTTGGTCGATGCAAGGCCACTCGAGATATTCGTTCCGTATTGTGACAGCGAGGCAACGATCAAAGCCCAACGCGGCTTTTTGTATGGCCAGATTCCCGCTCCTGAATTTCGAAGCTTCGATAAAGAGCCGCTCCCTAGTATTCAGGATGGTTTTGATCGTGTAGTGGTGTCTAAAATTGCCCAAGGAGATTGAGATGCTCGAGATCTCCAGAAAACTAATTACCTATGCGTGCCCACTGTCAGGTAAGGAAACCACTCACTACATATTGATTGCGGAAAGCGGTCAAAAGCGTGTGCTTCTAAGCCATGCTAACCTTTACCTTCGCGCTGTCACAGCACAGTCCGAAGATACATCTAATAGATACTCCCATTTAATTGCTAAGTTCTATCGATATTTGTCTACCACGGCTAAGTATGAAGGGGTAGAGCTTTATCGATATCATGCGCTCGTAGACAACGATGATTTGAAAAATTGGCAGGTTCATCGAGCGATTAAGCGTCAGGCAAAACAGTCCTTGAAGCCGAGTACAGCTACGATCATTGATGAGGGTAAACTCGTCTACGGATTCTTTTACTGGTTGGATTTGGAAGGCTATTCTAGTTGCTTAAATTTCAAGCTAAAAACCTGGCAGCCTAATTTTAAGAACAATGATTTGCTCAGCTATATCAAACGTGAGGCGCGCGTTGCATTGGATGGTAAAGGCATTAAAGCCTTGGATCGTGAGTGGCGACAGAAGCAAAGCTATTCACTTATCACTAACCAGGAGATCAGGGATTTCGTTGGTGGGTTCCATGACCCTGTCTACGTAGCGATGTTCATGCTTGCGTTGGGCACCGCGATGCGCCCTATGGATCTGTGTGATTTCCCCTACGCGGGCAATGGGTTTAATCGACATATCCAGCCACATGAAAACATGACGTTCGATGAAGAAACAGTTGAATACCGAATCTATTTTAGTAAAGGCAAAAAGCACCGTACCATCAGAATCCATCAAGGGGATCTTAAAGCTTTAGCCGATAACTATACGAATACACTTTACCCGCCTAGGGCAGAGTTATACGCCAAAAAGTATGGTAAGCCTTGCCCACCTTCGATTCTGTTTTTGAATGCCGCCGGGGAGCCTGTGACACCTAGGATGGTAGCGACTCGCTCCACTGCTGCGAAAGTGCGGGCTATAAGCAATGGTTCGAAAATGCGCTCTGATGTTTGCTTCTATGACAGCAGACATTGGTGGCCAACCATGTTTTTGATCAAGCGATTTGGGTCGGGATTGCTGGGTGAGCTTAGTGAAGTAAAAGACATCGCTGCAATGGAAGTGCTGAAAGCGCAGATGGGCCACGCTCACCTGCATACTACCTACGATCACTATGTTGATGTGGCTCGTGTTCTGTTGCTTGCGCACGAAGGCTATGTGAACGAGCTTTACATCAACGCGGATCAGACAGTCAGTGAGTTTCTCAGCGAGCCAGTATTCAAAAGTTAAGATCGGGATCCTGGGATGGCTCACATTGTCTCTAGTTTGGGCTTGCCCACTTCGGGGTAGGGCTGTCGTAAACCAAACCCTGGCTGCGTCAGGTTTTGGCCCTACGGGCTTCCATCCTCAAGCCTCTGGCCCAGGGCCGGCGCGCTTCGCTTGCGGTAATGGCCTATAAGCATCAAGCGTTAGTCATCATCTTCATCCTGGCCACCATGGAGCGGCGTACACCCACAGTCTTCAATGGCACCTCCATAGTAATTGTCTTCGCCATCTTCCACCTCCCACATACTGGTGGTGCAATAACAATGTTGGCACTGATAGTGATACGTTGACATATAGATTGATTCCTAGCTAGCAATGGCTGAGTCAGTCGTTGTTGTGCGAGTAGTCGTCGAAATAATCCTCTTCATAATAAGGATCGTATTGGGCGAATACCGCTGATACGGCTTGGGCATCCCGCTCACTCAACCCAAGGCTCGAGTTCAACGTTATTTTCTGCCTGACTGCAGACTCATGATTGTCATAAGCGTATTGGGTTGCTTGCCCTTCACGACTGCCTTCCTGCACGAGCATCAGCCTGTAAATGTGTCGCTCGTTTGGAAGCTCGGTGCAGTAGTAGCAGTGTCTTTTTGGTAAGGCCTTACCGGTCAGTTCACGCAAAAACAAGCTTGTAACGCACCCATTTTTGGTAGTCATGGATTGCTCATGCAGAGAGTAGAAGGCGAGGGTTTCCGGCTCACCTGGATCGCCTGCGCGAAGCAGGTAACGTGGACTTAGCCACCAGAGCCAAATAGTGACCTCTCCGTCCGCTATCGTGACCTGAACAGGGGGAAGCGCTGTGGAATGCTTTCTTCGTATGGGGAGATTGAAAGCCGGCCATTCTTCGATAGGCTCGGCTGGGTCTAGCAACGAAAACTTTGAAGTCGCGCCTGAAAACCGATGCTCTCCACCACTGGCGATCCTTTGAGCTAGTTTTTCGGCGACTTTCACCATGTTCCAGGCGTTGCTGCGATCATGGATCAAGTGGTAGGAGGTCGCACGCCCCGGCGCGCAAACAACAGCAAAACCGAGACCAGAGTCTCCCCAATCATCACTGGACGAGTCAGGTAATTTCGGTGCTTTGACGCTCATCACGTTCCAGTCACGGAACCCACAGGCGCGCGATATAGCTGTCAGCCATTTCCCGAGCGGTACGGTATTGAAGATGTGAGCGTGAGAATGTTTTACGTAGTGCGCTAATTCTTTTGCTTCGGCAATACTGAGAGCAGGCATACCTTTCTCCATGATGAGCACATGTAAGAACGGGGCCTCCCCTTGCCATTCAGTGCTCAGTTAGGAGCGCAGCAAAGAATTTTTCAACAGAGATTTACCGTGCCCAAGAGGGGCGGGAGGGGATGGTTCTCTAGACCTTGCGTGGATGCTACCCATCGTTGATTGCTTTCGCAATATTATATTTGCAGTGGTTAAATTCGCGAAGAGCCTCCGATGGCCTATGGAAGGAGCGGCTTCAACCAACTCAACATGCCTCGTTCGATTTGCTGCAGATCTAGGCAGCGTGGACGATGATCAAATGCCGCATATCAAGGGGTTAGTTTGTGACTACCAGTTCCCTCGCTGAGCGATTGCGTGAGGCTCATCATATCGTTGTCTTCACGGGTGCAGGAGCGTCAGCAGAAAGCGGCATCCCAACATTCCGATATGCGCTGAGCGGACTATGGGAGCGATTTGATCCTGCGCAGCTTGCGACTCCTGAAGCGTTTCGTGCAGACCCGAGCCTGTGCTGGGGATGGTACGAGTGGCGCCGGCTGAAGGTTATCCAGGCGCAGCCAAATGGAGCTCATCTCGCTATCGCAGAGCTTGCTAAGCATGTGCCCATGCTAACCGTGGTGACCCAGAACGTTGATGACCTCCATGAGCGCGCTGGTAGCCAGGACGTGATTCATCTCCATGGCAGCCTGTATTCACCCCGTTGCATCGACTGTGGGCTGGCGTATACGTTGCCCGTAAAGTCTGACGCGCTGCCTGAGGGTGGAAGTCGGATTGAGCCGCCACGATGCAGTGCATGTGATGGGCATGTTCGACCTGGAGTCGTTTGGTTCGGTGAGATGCTTCCGGAGGACGCATGGAGTGCTGGTCTCGCAGCTGCAGATGACTGCGATGTCTTTCTCTCGATTGGTACGTCCGGGATTGTTTACCCAGCTGCTGAGCTACCGCTACGTGCGCTGGGTCACGGGGCAACTGTGGTTCACATCAATCCTGTGCGGTTCGAGATCAGCAGTAAGGAGCATTTTCTCCAGGGCCCTGCTTCGGACATGATGCAAAGCCTGCTTTGCGAAGCCTTCGGCGACGGTCTTGTTTCGTAGTCGATAGAGATTCACATCACTTCTGCTATGGGCTTGCCCCCTTGGGGTGCGGCTGGCGTGAACCAAACCCTGGCTGCGCCAGGTTTTGGCCCTTCGGGTGTTCATCCTCAAGCCTCTGGCCCTTCGTGGGCCGGCGCAGGTATAAGGTCTTGATGTCTAGCAGTCGGCTAGATGTCGTTCTTGCGCAAGTCTGCAACGGCTATCTACGACCCAAAGCAGACAGTCAAATTATCTATTTCTGAGGGCACAGTCGTCGCAGGATGCGGGGGCCTCATCCAATTGAGGTAACGGGGCACCAGTCTCAGCTTGGGGCGCATGCAGAGTGAAGCATCACTGAGGACGGCCAAAAGAAATCACATCCGAGTTGGTATAGGGCACATCCAAAACAGCCCATCCCCTGTGAGATAGACAATCAACGACGTCGGCGACGCTGGGCTCGAAGATATTCAAAAAATACCGACTGACAACAGGCTGAGCCTTCCGCTCATCAATCTTGCATAGCCTTCCACCTGATAGCAGTCATCACTGACAGATAAACGTTGTAGATAAAAGACTTAAGCTGCATCATAAGAAAGAACATGCCACCATAAAGAAAAACATATGAGATACCTACGAGCCACTCTTCGATATGGCACCCAATCGGCGACATAGATACAAGCTTGTACAATAGCCCACCCTTAACCCCGAAGACGGTTATCAACAAACAAGCTACGGTATATACCAAGTAATAGATAAAGATCCGTATAAAAATAAAGAAATTATTCTTCAGATAGGATAAGCCGGATTTCTCGTGGCGGTGCCTAGACATAGCAACCAACATGTCAGGTTGACTAATAGTGGCGAAGATGGTGAAGCCCGCCAAAAGAAAGCCAAGCACAGAGACGACAATCCCCATGGCAATTGACGAGAACTCTTTCACAATTTTAAGCTTTTCATCAAGAGAGATCTCTAAGACGCAGTATTGAGCAGTCACGAGACCCACAACGGCGATGGTTGTCCAGATATTGAAAGAGTTAAAAGGGATCCGACGAGCCTTCAGATAGATGGCCCACAGGCTTTTTTCCTCCGTCAACGCCTTGGCCGACAGATCATCATTATTCATCATCATTGTCTCTATAGGGTGCTAATTTCTCACGCGCGCTTCTGGGCGGGTTCTCGACTTGAATCAAATCATCACCCAGAAGTTCTAAAAATTTACCAAACATTTTTTTTGCGATACGAATCGGCGTATGGCTGGTAACTTCTATCGATGTCTTCAGCTGGAAATCGTTATTGTCGCCCTTAACGGTGTTTCCAGATGAATCTTTTCCGACCATTACCACCCGCTGGTTACCCTGCACTGTAGCAGCCTGAACCTCTTCAATTACGGCCTCTTTCTCTAGGCCCTCTGGGCTTGAGTGCTTGATTGTTGTGGTACGACTGCCCACCTCGTCTTTTTGCCTCTGAACTGCCCGGAAAAACCCTTCGTTGTCTAGTTCATCGTTCCTATCTGAAAATTTATAGGTCACGGAGCTGAGCACTTCATACTGGCGAATGAAATCTTCCACGCTGCGAGCTGATGTCAAAGGAATTAAATCCAGTGTCGGGGGGAAATGCTCAAGCAATAACTTCTTTTTCGTTACTCGTTTTCCCGCCGTCTTACTTTCCTCGGCGAGCCTATCAATGTATGCCTTGTGTTTCGCCTTGATGAAACTCTCTATGGTTGATTTAAAATTCTCCAGCGTGGGCGCAAATTTTGTTTCTTTCAGATAGATCAAACGATGGACATCCAGAACCAGCACAAATATTGCTGACGGAGAGGATTGCATTTCATCATGATCCTCTACCAATCCTTGTGACTGCTTGTAGATCTGTTCTCGCTCCAGAATCATATCTTTTATAAATCTACCGACCAGTAGAACTCTGCCGTCGATGGTTATCAGCTCAACTTTATCGAAAAAATATTTCGTATCACCGTATTTCCGCAGTAGGCCATCATCAGCAAAAGCTGGATAGACAACAGTATCAAAATAATCAAGAAGATTTTTGCTGCCGAACTTGCAGACAAAATTACCCAACTCAATGGGGCGCGGTGGCTTGGACATTAGATCCCTCTACGTTCCGGATTTACGGATGGCAAACTGATACCAACCATAGTTGCTTACCAATTTTTTGTCACCAATGGCAGTGTGCAGCTTCCTGCCATCTGTCAGGAAATTCAACTCCGCAGCGGCGGCGACCTGCTTCCCGAAAGATCACAGCCAGCGCTATAGCACCGCGACGTTGTGCAGAACCCACTAAATGTACACTCCCTCACTGCCACGAACTCCCAAGGATGCCGTAATCACAAAGTGCGGTGTGCCGCGCCTGGGGGTGCCGCTGTTTCGACTTTTATCTCGTTTGACGGCATCCGAGCGGCTCGCGCGTTCGCTATGACCTGATGCAGATCAAATGAGGGATAGGCGGTGGATAAGCTAAAGCGTCTGGAAAGCAATATCGAATGACTCGATGCACTTTAGAAAGGAAGGCTAGTCACCCATGCCCTGATTTCGAGAGCAATCGCAATCAGCAGGGTGCATTGGGTGACAGTCTGATTCTGGCCGATTTCTGCAGGTTGCCACCTGCTGCAATATGCCGTTCTCAGCCAAGAATGGTTACTGGTATGCTGGTCAAAGTCTATACAAGCGAGTGGTCAGTACCGTTCCAATCGGGTGCGCAAGCGGATTGCAATTTCTCACTCTAACGGCAGCCTGATCCTCTTAAGAGTTGCTCTGCTCGTTTGACCGCCGCCCCTCCTTTCTGTCCTAAGATCTACATCCCCAGATCAACCTCAAGCCGCGTCCCCCTCAAGCGACGCGGCAACGTCACGACCGGCATGATCTTCAGTACCTCGGCAGCGAGATACTCGGCATGGACGGAATAAATCGCGAGCCGCCCTGGGTCAGCCGGGCTATTGGGCACGACCGCACCCATGGTGGCTTGGGCATTTCTTAGAATATTTAGGACATCAATGCCTACGTGATCGATATCTAAATACTCGACGGTTGCGCGGGCTGGTGGTTGAAATTTTGTCCATAGATCGACGACCACTTCATAGAGGCCTTTGCGGCCAAAGTGTGCCAGTGCAGTCTTCCACAGCAGTCCCTCCTGTGCCATTTTCAAACGTGTGCTGGTCATGCGTAGAGGAATCAATGGTGAGGCTCTTTCTTGATTGCGAATTTACCCAGCTCTCGGCAGCGGCGAAGCTTATATTGCTGGCTTTAGTGGCCGAGGATGGGCACGAATTCTACGTCGAATTACTGGGCGCATGGAAAGAAGACGACTGCAGCGAGTTTGTAGTTAGGATCGTTCTTCCACAGCTCTGGGCAGGAGCTCACGCGTTACCCGTGATAGAGGCCAGGAAGAGATTGCTCGAGTTCCTCGCGTCCTACGATGATGATTTAGAGATCGTCACGGACGCCCCCCAATACGACTGGAAGCTCTTTTGCCAGCTCGTCTGCGACGAAGGAAAGTGGCCACGGAATGTGCGCAATCACCCCACCGACGCTACGACTCTGGAGGCAGTCAATGATGGCGCGCCGCTTCCTCATAATGCCCTGCTGGACGCTCGAATCATCGCCAGCATGTTCAGCCATACATCTTATAAAATTTAGCCATCGAGCCCGAAGCTACGCACGTTTTGTTGTTAACCAGGGCCGGCATTGTGGAGACGTTATTTGCTTCGCGCTGACCCAGTTTCCCCAAGAAAAACCTCGACTACTGGGGGGGCATGCTTAACCCCGCCGGGTAAATCTGATGAGACGTAGGAAGTTAATCAGTAGCCTCACGGGCCCTGTCAATATCCGCAAAACGTTCAGGCCTAACCCGCCCCCCGCGACGCAAGCCATCACCTTGGCTACCTATGCGTCCTGGCCTTCATCGACGATCCGCTTCCAGTGTCGATTGACAGTGGTGGGCGATAGCCCGAGCTGCTCAGCGATCCGCGCCTGGGTCATTCCCGTTGCCTTTAATGTCCTAACGGCCTCCAGGGTCTCTGTGTCAGCAGGTTTCCCGCGAGTGCGCTGCACCAGCGCCCCATCAGCAAACTGATCCGTAAATAGCTCCAGGCCCCCGTCTGCCTCGAATTCCCGGAGCTGTTTATGTGCGTTTTGGATAAGCGAGGTATAGGGCGTATCAAGCCGTGCTGACATGCACAAAGCCAAGAGAGCCAAAGGGTCAATTTCTAATGCTTCTGCAAGGCTTTCAAACTTTTCCAGCGTAATGCTGGTTTCGCCCCGCTCGAGAGCGCTGATCTTGGATCTGGCGCTGGCATCAGAAAGCTGTTCGTAACGGAAACGCCGGTTCAGCCGGAGAGCCCGTAGTGCGCCTGCTAAGGCAATTTTAAGCTGCATGGCTTCGCCAAAACTCAGGATATAGCCACAGAGCGGGGTTTCCGATAAACATCAATATGAGGTATTATTGTGTATGTCGTAACGTGATCATTCGTTTATCTGAATTTTTGAGCCTAAAGAGGGGGCCTCCAGACCGCGAGGGCCGTATCGGTTGCATAGGCTTTTAATTTACAAATATTGAAGAGTTTGAGAGGTGATTCGTGGATAGCTCCATCAACGATGGCCTGCTGGGCGACCCGGGGATCAAGCTCGTTGGCTTTGAGCTGACCCTCGACGAAGCGCTCGAAGCGGCCCGAAAGCATTACAAGTACCTTCCTCTCTGTGCCGTCGAAGAGTGGACAATCCTGGACGCTATCGTCACCGACGCCGAACGAACCAAAGTAGCCGCTGCCGGATGCCAACCAATGTTTATGTTTGCCCACAAGGTCGTGGACGACGAGCAGAGGCGTTTTGAACCTGGCCACTGGGTCAGATCGAGTATGGGCACTGCGCTCAACGACGGCTTTCTGTTCGAGACGCGGAATACCGTTTACGTCCTTCTCGGGCCGGGTAATCGCAAGTCAGCAACCATCAAAGAGATTTTCTCTCTATTTTGAATTACCAACCGGGCTGCTTTGCGTCCGCAGAAAATTGAGGCACCTGATGTTCAGAACACAAGACTCAGATCTTATCGGCGTCCCGGGGATCTTTGGTGAAGGCCTTGCGCATTGGCATAGCGTGTCACGGATTCTCAGAACTCACTGGTACCACCTCACTGTCCGCGTTAGTGAGCAGGGGCGTAGCACTGAACTTGCCCACATGATTGAGGGTGAGCACAGGTTGCAAAAAATGCTCGTTACCCAGAGTGCTGAACAAGAGATAACTGATGTCCAGGTTATGACTCCGGCATGGATGAACAAGGGCGCCAGATGGGACATGGAACGCGTAACTAAAGTAACTCTAGGTTACGACGGTGATTTTGAGGTCTGCCTAATAGAGGTTGAGGGAGGTGCTGTCTACCACAGCTCTCAACGACCAGACTTTCAAATCGACTTGCTAACAGACCTTCGCCCGATCTTTCTCCCGAGCATGATTCGATCAGTCTGAAATTACCAACAATCTTGCACGATACCAACGCGTCTGGTTCCGTGCGGAATTCCTGATAACGCCTTGCGGAATAGCACCGGAGCGCAATGATGCTCGACACTATAGATGTAAATTTTCACGGGAAACGCCACACAGACTTCGATCTCAAGCGAATCATCAAAGCTCAGGAGCAAGCTTTTGATATGCCTGTCACCGCCTACCTTTGCGGAGTATCTATCAGGTCTCGCGCAGGCATCGGTGTTGTTTTTGGCCACAAGCGTAAAGACCAGTACGGTCGGTTTGGCGATGGCCACCTGATCAGGACTTCTGACGTGCTGAAGGTCGAACGTGAGGGGCGGTTTTGGGTGATGACTACGGAAAATAGCCGGTACGTGCTCGCAACCTTCCAACGTGAGAATGGACGTGCGAGCCTGCGTAAATTTCTGCGCCTTTCACAGGGACAGCACCATTTCACGCCACGGATTCTACAGTAACCGTCTGTTCGTTTTTGCAGTGAGCGAAGTCTCCTGAAAAACCTCGAGGTATCGTTATGATCGTGAAAGCGGGGGAAGTCGTCTGAATAGAATCAGGTGTTTTTGAGCAGTACGACCGCGCAGGGCCGTTTGTCGCGACGCACGACTTCGACTTGGATTTATTCGTTGAAAGGATCATGCCGCCGACGGCGCAACAATGGGAGATATCTGATTTGATGAGGGACATCCCAAGACAGCTTCTGGAGCAAGGCTTCATTACCAAAATGCCTTGTAGGAAGGTTTACCTGGGGGCTTGGGATGAGTTCGAAATTAGAGAAGAGCAAGACGATATCTGATGTTGATCGCCATTACCTAGGCGTTCAACAGTTGTACCAACGTTTGAATTTTCTCAGAATCATCAGGGCAGGGTTAAACAGGCAACCAATTTTTCGGCAGCAGCTCGTTAATATCACTGGTGCGCTGTCTAGGCAGGCTCGTGAAAACCTCCTTCAGGTATTCTGCCTCCAGAAAGACGCTGATCGTTAAGCAAGTGGTGTTGGGCAGACGCTTACGGAGTTTCGCCCCATTCGGGGCGGCAAAGACCTAGTGCAACTTCTGTCGAATGCGAAAATCTCAGCTTTCCAGTTCTTACTGCAGCCGAGCTGAGAAGACGCAATTGAAGTGTTCAGAGGCTGAACTTATGACCGCAATCTTTGTTAAGACATTTATAATTGTCGAGGACATTTTCATCGATTGCCTCACCAGCCTTGGCACCTACTGCGGCTCCTGTAGCTCCGCCAAACAGGGCACCTAATATGCCTCCAGCAATAGCCCCAATGGTAGCTCCAGCCGCAATTCCCACTGGGCCGGCAAACGCGCCTACGACAGCGCCCGCTTCCCCGCCAGCCGCTGCTCCAGCTGCCCCGCCTGCGTAGCCTGCAACCCCACCAGCGACAGCACCGGTAGCGCCACCTACGCGTTTCCCGTAATTAAGTTTGTCGACATTCGTCTCGTGACACTTCGGACACGTCATCATTCTGATATTCCTAGTGAGCTGTAAAAGGTGGACATCTGACCACTGCGGGCAGATAGCGCAGGCGTCAGATCGAGAAGCCAGAGATGTTATCGGCAGCCGGAATCGAGGCTTGAGGGCTGTACACCCGCAGTTTCCGGGGCGCTACGCGGTGTACTACTGCAGGCGGCAGCGAGCATGAGTTTGATGCAGCCGGCGCCTATGAAGCAGGCATTATCCGTATGCCTACCTATGCTAGCTGATCACGCATTAGCTCTTATGGGAAAAATCAAAATTTGGCCTGAGTCGTTGGCTGCAAACTGGGCGAGTGTCCCAGGTTGACTGCGCTCCAAAGCTATTAAGTTGGACTCATAGGACAGCGCCGGGAGGATAGCTTTGCCCTGCTCCAAGAAATCCAAGATCTTCGGAAAATGGTCAGCCGGCATTTGTATCGCCATTTGCTTGTCTTTTAACAGGGATTCAACACGAGTCGCGTTGAGGGCGGGCAATTCAGTTAACAGGTCTTGTAAGGATTCCTCGGCGTATTTTGGTGCACCGACCCGCATCTGCACATGAGAGCGAAGCAGTCCAATATGGACAAGGCGCTCCTGAAAAAGGGCGATAGTAGGAAGATACTCAATGCTGCTGCTCGCTATGCTCGCATGCTTCTGAAGGATCAGCCTGCTGAGTTCGTACTCCTTCGTGATAGCTGGCAGAAGCGATTTCAGTTGATGGGTGTCTCCTTCCTCGCTAAATTGCTTGGCAGACAAAACGAGCGACCGAAACTGGGCTTCATCCAAAAATAGGGCACGATCTCGCGCCTCGCTAACGATTTCCAGAATCTGATTGATGTTGATGGACTGAGCTTGAACCTGTGCGCTCAGCTTATTGAGTTTGCTGCACACTATCGCAAAGCCTGCGACAGAAACCGCCAGGTTTAGACCAGACAGCGCAAGGTTAGCTATCTGCAATCCTTGCAGCACATTCATGCTTTGCTGTAGGCCGCCCATCGCCGTCTGTGCAGACCCGAAGCCTTGATTGAGCAATCCTTGAAGGTTTTCGATGCTTTGTTGGGCCGCTTGCTGATCACCTGGAAATTTCAGATGACCGACAATTCGGCCACCGTCAGGACTCCCAGCAACATGACGAATAACTCCGCCCCATATTTGATATATGCCGCTGCGAATGCCTTCTAGTATTTCCGGTGAGTCGGTCAAAACACGCCATACATCCGTGTTCATAGGCATGCTTCTAGGCTCCTTCGATAGTAATTATATTCAGCGTCGACTTGACGCTGGCGCATGTTTGCGATCAGAAGCACGGCGGGGACAGTTATGCGAAGCTGGCTGGTAAGTCCTGCAATTTCATTATTCAAATAGCCGGGCAGAAGCACAATCTTAAGGATTGGCACGAAAACATTATCGAAGGAGTGCTCTCCCAGAAAACGCTCCAATGGGCTTCGATCCGAGTAAACGAGCCCCCGCACGATGAGATCTAGCAAGTTCGCTCTATCTTCGTTCGCGAAGTTTTTGCTTGAGCTTTTGGCAAACTTTTTAAAAGCGTGCTCGATTATTTTCTCTTCAATGTCGAAGATATCTTCATGTTTGAGAATCTTTGCGCCGAGATGTATCCCCACATCCTTCGCCACTTCTCGGTATTCAGCGCCAGTACGCCGAAACGCGTTAGCGAGCGCGTTGCCACCATAGCAGCAGATTTCTTGCGCTAGCAGAGCGCCTATAGATTGGAGCTTTCCGAGTTTTTTGTTTTTTAGAATCGTGTCTTTGGATATGGTGCTCAGCGCGAGACGACCGTCCCCCCTATCTGTGATGATGTCTGCAAGAATGTCCAGTTCTGACGATGCCGCTCGTGCGACCACGTCCGCTAACGTCCTAGTGCGCATTACAACCGATTCCATCACATCTCCCTGGTAGCTACCGTCCGGTTTGAGCCTTGCTAGGCGGCCCGAGCTTATGACGAAATCCTCTCACAGCCGAACAACCTAAGCCACTGGCCGAATGCCACTGGTCAAGGTGATATCGGTTGAGATGAGTGAAACCGCCGATGCGCAAGCGCTGCGCGGGTACCAGTAAAAAAGGCTAGGCGCTTGTACTTGGGGTGAAGGCACAATGCACTTAGCGAGCGTGCCGACCAATCCCGATTGGGGAATGAGAAGGGAGATGATGAGCCAGAGCTGTACGATACGAGTCGACCAGCTTTGGATGGTGTACTGCAGATAGCTGTTACTGAACAGGCTGTCTATTTCTCTTGGACATTCGGGCACGTGTTCTATCTCACCGAGGCCTTACTAAGCTGCAGTGTTAGGTTCAGGGGGCGGAAATGTAGCTGATTTTAATAATCCCAGCGTTCTTCAGCCAACAACGACCTATTCAACTCATCTCGATGCGCCTGCCATTGCGGCAAATACTGATCCATCAAGCTGCGAAAACGGTCATTATGGTGACGTTCAATTAGGTGCAGCAGTTCGTGGACGAGAATGTATTCCAGGCACTGAATCGGCTTTTTGGCCAGCTCCAGGTTGAGCCAGACACGGCGGGCAGCGATGTTGCAGGCTCCCCACTTGGTTTTCATCTTTTTGATGCCCCAAGCGTTCGCCTCAACCCCCAAAATCGGCTGCCACTTATCTAGCAACGTGGGGATTAGCTTTTTCATCTCGGCACGGTAGAAGGCTTGCAGGAGTTCTTCGCGCCGCTCCGTGTTGGTCTCCGGACGCACGAACAGATCCAGCACGGCCTTGCCCCGCAAAACCACACGCATAGGTATGCTGCCTTCGACTACACGCAGACGATAACGCTGGCCCATAAAGTAATGGCTCTCGCCGCTAACCATACGTCTCTGAGATTGTCGTGGCTGGGCTTCAAACTTCGCGCGCTGGCGTTTGATCCAGCCGAGTTTGCCCACTACAGCCAAGCGCACAGCGTCGTCGCTGACGGCCAATGGGGCCGCCACGCGCACTCGGCCCAAGGGAGGATAAACGCCCAGATGCAGGTTTTTGATGTTCTTACGCACCACCTCGACGCTCAGTCCGCTGACGGTGATGCTGTGGCTGTCAGTAGTCACGTTGGCTCGTTACCAGGTCTAGAAGTTTATCCAAGGCCTGATTAGTTGCGCTTACCTGGCACTCGCCGGCAAGCTCTCCAGTTTCGTGGCTGGCAGCATCGAGCACCTCTTTAATCGCCAGGCGCACCTTCCGTACCTTGAAGGGGTTGTTGCGCCAATCATCCTGACGGTTCGCCAGCACAGCGTAATCGACGGCCATTGCCAATCCGGCATTTTTATTCAGATTATCGTACAGCGCCTGGCGAGCCCCGGTGTTCATGGTTGATGGATAGCGATTGGTACTGCTTGGGTTCTTCGCCTGTTTTGTCAGCTCAACAACCTCCTGTAGATACTGCTGGTAGCTGATGGCGTCTTCTTTGCGCTTGGCGATCAAAGCATCCAGCAACGACGACATCGTCTCGTAATACTTCGGGTTGATTGGCGACTCATCGATAATCAGTTTACGCACGTTGTTCTCGATGGTCTCTGCCACAGCCTCCTCGCTACCGCGAATTCCCTGAGGCAGCGCATCTACCGCATCAACGCCGCGCTCGACGATGAGCTGGATCAACGATAAATCGTTGAATGCCGAGATGATCTCGCTTTCTTCAGCACGGATGTAGGTGTCGATCAAAAAGCGCATGTCAGGCTCATAAGCCTTGAGGTCGATGTAGTCACCGCTAGCAACCTTAACCTCGTCACGCACCTTGTTGTAATGATCAACTTCGTTTTTGATCTCGGCGATTTGCTTGGCGCTATAGCCCGCCTCTTCCAGCTCGTTGGCGACAGCGGCGAAGCAGCGAATCAAGGCAGCAGTCATCTTGTACAGGTTCAGCCGGCGCGGTTCATTGACTTTGAGTTGCTCAGCGTTGCCCGATTCGGTTCCGCAAAAATAGCGCAAGTAAGCCGGCGTATCTCTTGGCCGATCAACCGGTTCGCATAGTGCCTTGATCGTCTCGCGCGCATCCTCAAGGTCGTCACGTGCATTACTGAGGCGGTCTTCCAGCAGGCCGGCGACATCGTCTTTATCAAAGCCATCCAGTGCGCCGCTGGTGTAGTCGCCGATGGAGTTTTCTAGCTGTTTGAACAAATCTTTGTAGTCGACGATGTATCCGTAATGCTTGTCTTCACCATCAAGGCGGTTAACCCTGCAGATGGCTTGAAACAGGCCGTGGTCGCGCATTTGCTTGTCGATGTATAGGTAGGTGGCTGAAGGGGCATCAAAGCCGGTCAGGAGCTTGTCGACCACAATCAGCAGACGCATCTGCCCTGGCTCATTTATGAACTTCTGCTTGACCTCTTTTTCGAACACTTCTGGATCTTTACCATTCAGCATCTGGTTGTAGATGTTGTATTTACGGAGTTTCTCAGTCAGCCCTTCGCCAGTAGCCTCGCCCTTAATGTCGGCTGGCGATGGCTTGTAGCTGGTGACTATGGCGCAGGTATCGGCCATGCCGGCCTTGGCGAATAGCTCGTAGCACTTGCATGCCTCGAAGATGCTGCTAGTGACCAGCATCGCGTTACCTCGCCCATTCGCTAAGCGATCACGGGTGGCCAGGTCGAGCATGATGTCGGCGACGATTTTCTCCAGCCGCGACTGGCTCGACAGCACTTTTTGCAGTGTGCCCCAGCGCTGCTTCAGCTGGGCCTTGGCCAAGTCATTCAGGCCCTTGGTTTTGGCCTCAAACCACTGATCGATCTTTTTCTGCGAGGTGATATTCTGGTCGATGTCACGGGCTTCGTAGCGCAAGTCGAGCACCACGCCATCCTTAACGGCCTCATCAAACTTGTAGGTGTGGATGTAACCGCCAAACACCTCAATGCTCTTTTGCTTGTCCGCCTTGAGCAGCGGCGTGCCAGTGAAGCCGACAAACAGCGCGTTGGGCAGAATCATCTTCATCGCCTTGTGCAGTTCCCCAGACTGGGTACGGTGGCACTCATCGACGAACACATAGATATCGCCCTTGGCGCGAAAGTCAGCCGGCAGGTTCTTGCGCAGCTCTTCAAGGAAACCTTTGATATCTGGGTTACCTGACTCGTCTTCTTCGCGGCTACCGAACTTATGCACCAACGAACACAACAGCCAGGGTGCCGTCTGGTTCAGCTTAGCGATCAGGTCAGCGCCGCTCTGGCTGCGGTATATCTGCTCATTGACCCCGGTAAAGACTTTCTCGATTTGCTCGTCCAGTTCGGTACGGTCGGTGATGATCAGTACCCGAGAGTCCTGGATGTTTTCCCTTATCCACTTGGCCAGCCAGACCATGGTCAGTGACTTACCACTTCCTTGCGTGTGCCAGATGATCCCACCCTCGCGGCGGCGCAAGTAATCCTGGGCGGCACGCACACCGAAATACTGATTCTGGCGGCAGAGTTTTTTCACACCACTGTCGTACACCACATAGTCGTGTATCAATTCCAATAAACGGCTTTTGCTGCACATCTGCTGCAGCTGGCGGTCTAGGAGGTTCTCAATCGGACTATCTTCCTTCCAGGTCAGGTAATACTTCTCTCCTGTCTGGATGGTGCCGTAGCGCATTCCTTGAGTGTCATTACCCGCCATCACCAACTGCATGGTGGAAAAGAACGGCTGGATGAATTCAGGCTTCTGGTTATCAAGGTTCTGACGAATTCCCTGATTAACCGCCGTTCGTGAACGCTTCAACTCCAGCACAGCTAAGGCGATACCGTTGATGTACAGCACGATATCAGGACGCTTGGTGCTGGACTTAGCGTTTGCACCCATAACTGTCACTTCCTCAGCAAGCGCGAAGTGATTGTTCTCTGCATTTTCCCAGTCGATTAACCATACCGTTTGGGTGTTTTCGCCCACCTCAGGTTTGACTCGCACGCCGTAACGGAGCAGTTCATACACCGCCTTATTGCGGTCATACAGACTCTTACTGGCATCGGCAGCTACCTTAGTCAGTTCGAACAAGGCACGGGTAACCAGCGTGGCGTCTACAGCCTGTTTCGTCATCCAGCTGCGGAGCAACTCTTGTTCAATGTTGGAGTTGTTGGTGCGAACTGCCCAGTCGCCCAGATATTCGTAGCCGAGGTTGTGCTGGAACAGCGCAACCACGCGGTCTTGTGTTTTACGTTCGATCTGGCCAACTGCTGCGGTTAACATAACTTTGCCTCCTGCGAGCTCTGGGATAGCCGAATCCTGCCTGTCAGTAGCGCTTGCACCATGCTCTGCTTGAGATCTTGGGCTTTGAGTCGGCGAGATTTTAGGGTGGTGAGTTCGTTGTCCATATCAGAGAGAACGGTGGCGATGGCTGACTGTTCAATAACATCTGTTGGAGTTGCTATTTTTAAGTCGAGAGCTATTGCCGGGCTAATTCTCTGATGACTTCCAGTTGTTCCCGTGGCGGAAAGTATCATTTGATCGCAAAAAAACGGTGAAGAGCAAGCAACAAAAAGGTACTCCCGAGATACCCCTTCCTTCGCCGTCAAAACAAGGAACTCAGTGGATGCTATAGCGCTCTCTGATATTACGAGTGGCATCCAAACTCTAGGGATCCTAGGGTTTAATTTGGAAACCAATACTGAGCCTTCCGGGACGCGGAATTTATTGCTGCCAATTGCGCTGCCGCTCTCAATTACGGGGTGCTTGGTTTCATCAAATGCAGGTAGGCTAAAGTGACTAAATATGTGGCTTGGAAAATCACTTGGAATAATATGGATACGATTTAATGTTGCAATGTCCCCCAGTCGCTTTACTTTCCACTCGCCACTAAATCCCGGTAGACGTAGCTGGCCGGTGAGAAGTTGTTGCATGGTAGCTTGTTTGATGTCCTGCTTTTTGATGATTAATTGATCTAAGCCGCTTATCAACGCATCAATAGATGCGAGAGCGTTGGCGATGGCACGTTGCTCAGGGAGAGGAGGAATGGGGATTATTAGCTTTGCAATTTCTTTTGTATTGATGACAGATTGAGTGGAGCCTGCTGAAGACTCTATAACCTGCTTCTTAACGCCATGAGAATTGATGGCATAGGCAGAAAATTTATTATCAAGCACTGCGTTGTCAGGCCTAATAATTACAATATTTAAAGTATTGGCGTGATCAATGCTTTCAGGCACAAGGACGGCACTGCCTGAATCCCCATGTCTTGCAATAAGAATGTCTCCTATTCTTACTTGGGATTTTTTGTTCAAATCATGGAACGACTTGGTTACAAACTTCATATCCTCAAAGCTAAAAGACTCATTTTTTAAATTCCCTGTTCTAATAAGCATTACGCCTTTTGTTTCGTTTGTATAAAATGGTTCGCATGTGCCTACAAATCCAACGTTCAATCTAGTGCAGTAATTTTTTAATGTCCCTGCATTCCAATCGCTTGGAATAGCCCCAGCTTCAGTCAATTTGTACCCCGGTTTTACCTGCGCACTCATAACGCAAAACCCATCTTAGCTAGATGCTCATTCACCTTGGCTGCCAATTCCTCGACTTCCATAGTCAAATGTGGCAATGGCACGGCGTAGCGTTCGGCCAGTTGGCGGATACGCGAAGTTAGAGCTTGGGACACGCGATCCAGTTCGGTCTGTACGTCGCTGGCTAAGGTCGCCAGCCATTTATCTTCAATCACCAGAGTTTTGATTTCGGCGTCGCTGAGCTGGGTATATTGTTTGGCAACTTTGATATCTAGGGCCTTTTGTACTTCTTTGACTTTTTTGCCGGCAGCGGCTTCTTGCTCCAGTACAGAGAGGTAGTGCTCAAGGGCTGCGCGCTCATCGGCGACAGCTGGGTTGTTTTTAATGGCCTTGATGCGGTCTTTTACGCTTTTGGCGGTGAGCTTACCTTTATCAGTTTTACCCTCGGATAACAGGCCATCTTCACCGCCGTGCTCCTCGTCCAGCTCCTCCAGTTGTCGGCTAAAGGCGTCGCGGGCGATTTCCAGCTGTTCGATTGTTGACGCGTCAGGAGCAAAGTAACGCTTGATCAACAACTCAGGGGGCAGTAAATCGCTGTTTGGTTGGCCTTGATTGGCTCCATCAACAATCAGCGCCTGCCAGCCGTCACTGACCAGTTGATAGAGATCGTCCTGCATAGCTGTGGCCCAGTAATCGAGCAGGTGCTGGTACACGTCGTAGGCATCCAGCAACGAGGCTTGGGCGAAGCTGGCGAGTAGGTCTTCGGCAAGACTGTCGATCAATGCCTTTGGTTTGTCACCAACTGCGATGGCGTGCAGATGCGGACGGTTACGGTTTTTCCAGCCTTCGAACAGCTCGGTGATAGTCTGGTTGAAAGTGGTGAATTCTGGGTGGGCAAAGATGGTCGGCTTGATCTCGCCAATAGCCACTTGCAGTCGGCTGTAACCCGCTCGTGCAGGGGCAAATAAGCTTGCACGTACCGCTGGGATAACCTGCCAATAGGGGGCCAGTGCATCGATGTCTTGGTTTGGAATGCCGCCTTGCAGGTGGGCGGCGATGTCTTGCAAGTCTTCGGCTGCGCTAGCGTCGATGTAACGCGGGATGTTGAGGTTGTAGTCGTTCTCAGCAATCTCGCTCAGAGGAACCAGGCGGGCGTATTTGGCTACTTCATGCTGCTGGGTAAAGGTGTCTACGATCTTGTGAATATCCTGTTCGCGCAGGCGGTTCTTGTTGCCGTCTTTAATGAAGCCTTTGCTGGCATCGAGCATAAAGATGCCTTTGCGGCTGTGGGCGTGCTCTTTATCCAGCACTATGATGCAGGCTGGGATGCCGGTGCCGTAAAACAGGTTGGCCGGCAGGCCGATTATGCCCTTGATAAAGCCCTGCTGGAGGATGCGCTGGCGGATAGTGCCTTCAGCACCGCCACGGAATAGCACGCCGTGGGGCAGAATCACCGCGCCTCTGCCGGAGTGCTTGAGCGAAGTAAGGATGTGCAGTAAGAAGGCATAGTCACCATTCTTCTCGGGTGGGATACCAAAGCCGAAGCGGTCAAATTCATCTTCAGCCGGATTGAAGCCGTTGCTCCAGGCTTTGGTTGAGAACGGTGGGTTGGCGACGACAAAGTCAAAACGCTTGAGCTGGCCTTTGAACGGGCCATGGGCTTCGGTGAAGTAAGGCGCTGAGAGGCTATTGTCCTTCCAGATGGTTGCCGTCTCGCAGCTGTGCAAGATCATGTTCATCTTGGCCAAGGCGCTGGTGGCGTTGTCCATTTCCTGGCCGTAGATACTCAGATCGAGATTGGTGGCGTGCTTAGCTTCGTCGTGGGCTTTCAGCAATAGCGAACCAGAACCGCATGCCGGGTCATAAATAGTCTGGGTGCTGTCGGTGGCTGCGCTAATGCCAATGACCTTAGCCATAATCCGCGAGACTTCTGCCGGAGTGTAGAACTGCCCCTTGCTCTTGCCAGACTCGGTGGCGAAGTGGCGCATTAGGTATTCGTAAGCATCGCCGAGGATGTCATCACCCTGAGCGCGGTTACCTTTGAAATTGAGACCGGGCGAATCGAAGATGCTTACCAGGTTGGACAGCCGATCCACCATCTCCTTGCCTTTGCCAAGCTTCTCGGCATCGTTGAAGTCAGCCACATCAATTACGCCAGTCAGGCCGTTGGCTTCGGCAAGAGTGCGAATGATGATGTTGAGCTTGTCGCCAATTTCCTTGTCGCCTTTGAGAGCGACCATGTCGGCAAAGCCACCGCCGACCGGTACTTCAAGCATCGCGTTATGTTTGCCTGCGTATTTGTCGGACACATACTTCACAAACAGCAGTACCAGCACATAATCCTTGTACTGCGACGCATCCATACCCCCACGCAACTCGTCGCAGGATTTCCACAAGGACGAATAAAGTTCAGATTTTTTGATAGCCATCGGGGAGAGTTACCGCCTTCGCGAAATGTGGAGAATGGGGAATGGTAGTGTGCGGCTACTGGATGCTCGCCGATGTTGACTTCAAGGCGGCGGTAGCATGCGCAGAATTGCAGTTAAGAATCTGCAGACTGAAAGCGATTCGGATTTGCGTGATGTGTCAACAATGCCCGAGGCGATTCTCACGAATTTTGATTGCTTCAGGAGTAGGTCAGCCCGGAGAGCTTGATAGCTGACGACTTGTTGATGCTGCCGCTCCATGCTGCATTCCGTGCAATGGGTGATGGGGTAGCATTGTCGTGAAGTGAGAGAATCGACGCAACCACCAAGCTGAGTGCATTCGCCGTCTTGAGGAGCGAGCCAGCGGATCTCGACTCACGACTGCAATGATACGATTTGAAATCAGCCGGAATACTGTTCAAAAACTGACCACACGTTTGGTCGAGGTCACTATGGCCAGAATAGCCAAGCCGAAGCCAAAGTCTCGATCAGGCCGCCCGAAGCTTGAAACGCAGCGAGTTCTTTACCAAATCAAGCTTTCAGGCTGGGATCTGTCTTGGTCGTTCAGTCTAGCGCGGCCCGATTTTTCGAGGGCAAACGAAGGCCATTACAATGAACACATGCTCCTAACTCTGCGAGGCAAGGTCGTCCATCCAGAGAACTTCAAATATCCGGAGGTTGAGTGCCAGCTTTATGCCGATGCGCGCCTAGCTCAGGACATTGACGTGCCTAGAGGCATTGGATCCGTAACGGCAAGCGGAAAACGGTTTGGAGTCTTCATATCCGTACCTCGGGAGCGTATGAGCGCGTTGGTCGGTGCAGCAAATAGGTTTCAGTCCCTAGAGTTACACGCGACTCCTCTGCATTACCGGCGTGCACTGGTTATGACGATTCATTTGGGGACAGAGCCAGAACCTGATTGGTGACTCCTCACTTGGTAACCACAGGTTTTTTCAGAGGTTATCAAGTGGCATCCGCGTATCTGAATAGTCCGACGCAGCTTAGGCATGTCCATTTTTGAAACTAGGTTATTCGTATGCGTCCGGCCAAGTCATCTACGTTTGAACGCAATAAAGAGGAGGGCTAAGCCGCGTAGCTTTATTCCGAATGCATTCTCCTGTCCCAGCCAAAGGTGTCAGCGCAAGGTGCCAACCACTGCTGGATTTTTGCATTGCGCGCTAGCTCATTGGGCTTCAGTAAGCGTGCGCCAAAATCGACATGGCGAAGGAATTGAATCTCGAGACACTGTTCCAACTGCTCTGCCAGCAGTGGAAAGTCCATAAGCCTCTGCATGCGTGGCCACCTGACGATCTTTTGGTAGCGTAGCTGCTGAGACTCAATACGCAGATCATCATTCGGGCGCCACTGGACATTGAATAGATCGTCATGACGTGACAGGTCGACGCGCCAGTTACCACTGGATGGGATACACAGATCGAGCTTAAGGCTGTCAGGCCGCAATTTGTTGCGCTTGAAAAACCAATGCTCAGGTGGTTGAGTCATCAGACCGATAGAGCAGACGCTGTATGACACCTCAGCTATGTCGAACCGAGAGAACCATTCGGCGATTTCGGGACAGACCGGATGATCGAACACACTTGACCTCTTCCTGAGTAGTTGTCGGATAGCCGGGCAGCTTACTCGCTTGAGCCCTGCGGTTCATTCAATGTTGCCCTGGCATTTATGATCAGAAGGCGACTGATCGAGCCCAGGAAACAAGGATTCGGACACCATTGGCGTGGACTGACATAAATTAAGGACAAAATATGTTCAGCAAATCTCAGATCATTACCATCCCAGTCCTGATCTCATCGGTACTTTTACTCACCGGCTGCCCCCCATCACCGGAATTCACCCGATGGCAACGTACTTCGACCTCTGTAGATGGTGTAAGAGCTGCAATGGCGGAATGCGGCGACCCTGTGGCAGGGCCACAAAACCATTTCCCAATAAACGAACAGATAATTCACTTTCAGTGTATGCAGCGCCTGGGCTTTACCCGTAAAGACGGCTTTGAATACTGTGAAATAATGAAGAATATGCCAGCCTGCGTCGAAGAAAGGCAGGGCCGTCCGCTCAGCTTGTCCCAGCTCGAAGCGTTACCGTTCGTCGAAGATGAAGCATTTCACCCAATCAAGCCTAATTCTGGTCGGGATGAACGTATGCAGGTCTCATGGCGTAAAGCGGGAGCATCACGCCATTTCGAATTCGAGGTAGCCAATGATAGTGAAGCCTTGCCGGTGATGTATGCATGCGGCTATGCGAAGCCACTTGGGTCGAATCTGGACGTCGCAAGCATCGGTCGCACTGCA
Source organism: Pseudomonas sp. PA-6-3C (assembly GCF_021605825.1). Lineage (NCBI taxonomy): Bacteria > Pseudomonadati > Pseudomonadota > Gammaproteobacteria > Pseudomonadales > Pseudomonadaceae > Pseudomonas > Pseudomonas sp. PA-6-3C. The sequence continues at coordinate 63,657 of NZ_WKDV01000017.1, read as the reverse complement.
GAAGTGCAGCGCTGCATGATTGATCACGGCTTTGAGCCAAAAAATAAAATTATGCTGGTTTGCCAGACCTACCCACAAGTGACGGGCTGTTCGTCGACAACGCCGCCGAGCTGATTCAGATAGAGAGCGGAGTGAAGAGGGGCTTGCTCGTGAGAAATAAGAGATCTTCCTAAGCGCACGACGTTCTACCTCATGAGCCCAGCTACGTTTCTACATCGATTTGACCGATACCACTTCCACGTACTTGTACTTCTTCCTAGCGGCCTTTACGGCCTCTTGTTCAGCAAGCAACGAGCTCAACGTATCAGCCTCGTGAATCAACTCGGTCATTTTCCCCTCAAACTCGTTCCCAACCAGAAGCGTGACCAGCAATCTGGGCGTAAACGCTTTCGCCGCTTTCTTCTTGGCTGCTGGAGCGATCACCGGCTTCGCGAGCACAACTTCCTCAACAGGCTCCTTGATTAAAGGAGTGGGCACCTGCTCTTCGGGCTGAGCCGTACCGAACAGGGCACGACGCATTTCTTCTTCAGTTAATTCAGAGCTCATAGAACATCTCAAAGTGGGCGGTAATCAGCTCGACGAATTCTACTAGGATGGCGGCTCCAGCGTGTGCTCTGGGAGCATGTATGGTCACTGTGAATTCGGGCTTCGTGGTCAACATTTCAACGTGGTAGTGGGCTAGATGGCGATAAAAATGATGCAACGTAAGCTAAGCTATTGAGGGCTTCAGGGTTCATCGCGATGGTTGTCTGGCTTCGTCTTCGACAATTGAGTGAACTGCTCCAATGCGTTTTGGAAGTCCTTCAATGCAAAGCTTACAGGCTTGCTCTCGGCGATCCATTTTGTCGAGATTCCAACTTCCAGTTTGTCCGAAATACTTCGACCGAAGCGCCGCCAGTGTACCGTGTCAGCATCGATTACCTGCTCTGCGACCAAGACGATACAGTCAAAATTCATGTCATCGCTACAGACCAGTAACGGCACGATTGTGGAGCTTCCATCCTCCGCCGGGATGATGCGACGGTTCGCAAGAGCGTCTTCGTCTTCGTCGATAAGCCAGATCAGAGAAAGACCAAGGCTTGTGACGTCTGACCATTCGAGATGGGTGGACAGCCATTGCTCAATGCCAATGCCGTCAATCATTAACCAGGCGCATGCGCTCCTGGCAAACCCAGGTCGGTGGTAAGCGGCGCTGATAACTTGATGCATGGCGAAGTCCTTCAATGCAGTACGGCTGTGTCATAGAGAATAACGATACTCCAGTGGTATCACTCTGCGTTTCAGATCACTACTCTCGACGCTTGAGGGTCGGCCTATATTGCGCCTGGACGGATTGGCAACATTCAAACGGGTCAAAATGACGACGTCGAATTGTGAGCATCTTTTGCCCGTCGGGCTTTCCTGACAAGCAGATTCTCCAACTTTAACCAGGTACGATCCTGACGACTCATCAATAATCGAGATCGTGTCATGCAAGATGGCTGCTGGCCCTTCCATCTCTTCGGTGGCAATTTCGCCACTGAATCCGATGCGCAGAAATTTGTGTTTGAACAGTGGGAGCCAGAGCCCCCTGAAAGCGCAAGCGAAGCCGAGTACATTTCGTGGGAAGAACGCAATCCAATCTGGCGACTAGCGGAAGAACTTGGGTTCTATATGGATTCAGACTTCGTTGAGCTTATCGGCACCCCAGAAGACGTCATAGCGCAAATCCGCAGCCCCTCTGAGAGAGTGCTTTTCAGCTCCAAGGCAACAGAATTTACCCATTTTATTCTGGTGGGGTCGAATGCCATCTGGGGTGACCGTCGTTCGACTTCTACCCATGTAGAGCCGCTGGTGCGCTTGCCGGAGAGCACTGCAACCATCACATATCTCGGCCTGTTCAACTGAGCTGACGGCCTCATAGGTTAGGCCCGTTTTTGACCAGGGGCGGGCACTGTATTAAGGCTAAATTTGTGCTCATTAGGGGCAGGATGACGACTCAACCAGACGTGAAATTATGACCAGACAGCTTGTTTGCCAACGAATACGAAATCGAATTGTCGAGCTACTTGAGTGGCTGATTGAGTGCGAGAACGAGCCACCTCAGTGTGGTATGAATGAGTTAATCAATTCATGGGAAGATTGGGTTCCAACTCCGTCGCCAAAAGGATACTTCGTCGATCAGGGGTTCACTCCAACGCAGAGCGTTTTTTTGGTAAATGTAAGCGCAGCTATCGAGGATTTTTGCGAAGCAACACCTGAACCCATAGAGAACGACGCTGCGGCAATTGCGCTCCCTCAATGGCGCCTTGTCATCGCTGCTGCCAAGCCGACGCTATCTGCTATGAAAGCGAGTACCAAAATGTCGGAGGAGAGTGACGACAGGTTCGAGCGTTGAGTTGCTGGCTGTTTAAGCAAGGTATTGCGTACGATTTTGCCAGGGTGCAGCAATCGGTCAGAACTATGTAAGCGTCAAGTCAAGTCATCTACCGATCCAGCTATCAGCACGAGGATGACTGCTTGCCGCCCATGCCGTAAGGTTCGCTACCAAAATCGCCACAGCCTTCCAGTGGTGGTAATACAGCAAGGAGAGCGAACAATGAACACCTTCAAATCATCAGTTCAAAACGTAGCTGCGGCAATAGGTCTCATCGCAGCAGTGACAATCGGTGGATGCGTGATGATCCCTTACGACACGCCGGAATCAAAAGCCCAAATCCAGCGCGATCTGAAAATTGCACCATCGGATATTCAAGCCGTGTCGGAAACGAACTGGTGCTTGTTCCCATATGGAAGCGAAGGCAGCTGCAGAGCCACTCAAGGCCTGGGAGTGTTGACCAGCAAAGGCCTGATCCTCAGCCTTTACAACAACCACACCTACACTGAAACCGCACGCATTCTCCCAGAACAAGTGCAGTGCGTGAAGACAGTTGGTGGTCGCACTGGAGTCGAACCGTTCGTTGTATTCACCAAAGACCGAGCGATCATGCTCGCTGTCATTACGCCGGGTGGGCAAATGAATGTGCCTGTGAAAGTCAGTTTCTTTGATTATCTGACGAAGCCAGGGCAGCACGTCTTCACTGGGACGGATGGCGGATATGTGCGCAAGTCGGGTCGACAGCAAACCGTAGGCGGAATGGTGTCAGGCACTGCCATCCCGTGGCATACAACACTCGACGTAACCGAGGTTTTTAACCCTTGCCCGCAGGTTACAGATTAACGAGGAGTGGCGCGTTCCCTCGCAAGCGGTGCGCGCATGCCGGAGCCCGTAGGTTTGAAGGATGAATGCCCGAAGGGCCGAGACGCCCCGGCGGCTCGGCTCGCGAAAGCCGCCTTTGAAGAGGCTGGGTTCGAATGCCATCTGGGGCGACCGACGTTCGACCACTACCGATGTAGAGCCGCTGGTGCGCTTACCGGAGAGCACCGCAACCATTTCATATCTCGGTCTGTTCAACTCAATTTGACTGCTCGAGAGGGCGTCTGTGTTCGGCTAGTAACTACGGTATACGACTGGCGTGTTCAGCCCGAAGCCCGTTCACAATGAGCCGCAGTCGGCTAAAAGCTGCCACTACGCCGGCAGCGGCCCATAGGCACGATAGGCCTCAATCAGAGTATCGAACAGTGAGATGTCTGACCTGCTTCTTGCGATAAGTTGAGCACCCGCCACAGCCGAAAAAATAGCGCGCGCACGCACTTCGCTATCGGCTGCCTCGCAGAATTTCGCAGCGACAAGCATCTGGCTCAACCAGGCAATATTTACCTGTGCAAAAGCCTGAATCTCCTCGGCCATTGCAGGGGGGAGATTATCGATTTCCGCCCCCACAAAGCTGCCAAGACAAAGCCGGTTTTCAGCCTCAAGTGAGCGACGAAAGATCTCAGGAAATCGGCGCAGAGCTTCGGCGGGGTTCGGGGTTTGCTCAGATATAGCCTGAAGCGCAGCCGCACCGTCTTGCCAATACCTCTTGGCAACAGCAATTCCCAGATCCGCCTTGCTGGGAAAATGGTAATAGATGCTGGCTGGCTTGATTCCTACCTCATGCGCCAAATCGCGGAAATTCAGGCCGTTGTACCCCTGTGACTGGGCGATGTTTCGGGCAGCCAGGAGTATGGCCTCGCGGGCGTTGTTGCTCATAGTCGTGCCTTTCGTACGTCGGACAGTTCTGGGGAGGCGGGCTATGTTAAAGCAAAAAGTTCTAACATTCGTTAAGTCAGTAAAGAACAGAGTATTTAAGCTGTTCAGTGTCCACATTGCTGGCATAACTCGAACGAGTCATGCTTCGCTCATTTTCAACCATCTGAATCACTCGCACCGAGACCGCCATGTGATGGCGATCCCGACCGCTCATACTGCCCATTAAGACAGATTAGTCTGAGGGCAGATCCAGTTCTGGTATACCACTGTTGCGATCAGCGTATGCAGTCTGGAAGCTTGGGCGTTTCTGCCAGCGCTGCCAGTACGCATCCAGATACTCAAAGCGTTCGTCTAGCGGGGTGGCGTTTACCGGGAACTTGGAAAACGCAATGGCGGTTGCCAGCGTGATATCCGCAAACGTGGGATCGGTACCGCCCAGCAACCATTCTCGACCGTCAGCCAAATGACGATTCACCAAGGCCGCGTGTGTCAGTGCCTCCTTACGGCAGTGCTCGCCCCATGCCTCGTTCTTCGTCAGTTCAAGTTTGAAGCCGAGCCCTGTGTGCAACACATGAAAAGCCGTGACGATCCGATAGAGGATATGCACCCAGATCCTATTATCCCACATGTTGTCCAGGCCTTGCTCTAACGCAGTCTCACCCATGATTTTGCGGCCCGGATAAGACTGGTCGAGAAAACGAACGATAGCAGGCGTTTCAGAGATGAAGCTGCCATCTGCCAGTTGGAGCGTGGGTGTTTCACCCCATGGATTCATATTTAGGTGACGCCATCCGCGCTGCTCGCCACCAGGCGCCATGTCATAGATGGTTTCATCGAACTGATCGGCAATGCCTTTTTCATGCATGAATAACCGAAGTCGCTGCGGATTGGGGAAAGCCGAAGGGGAAGTGAATAGCTGCAATTTGGTAGTCATGGCCCAGTCCTGAATAGGTGAATTCAAAACTAACTGTTGTTAGGTAGATAGACCATACGAGTCAAATCCACCTGAGTCAAGAACATACCTAACATTTGTTAGGCTTTGGCTGTGTCTACAATTAATTCAGCCCATAAGGCTTACGCGGATGCTACTGGTAGGTGCAAGGTTTGACGGATAGGTGTTGCTTCGAAAAGTAGAGTTTTCATGCCGTCCCCCAGAAGCGAGAGGAGGCTGATGACCGATAGCTCCTATCGCACCACAGGCGTCACGCCATCGCGAGCGTTGCAGGAACGCGTCTGAGGTCAGTGCTTTCTTCCGTTTTCTGCTAATTATTGAGCCGGCGGTATTGGCCTGGGGAGAGGTGATTAAAGTTATCCAGGCGCTGCCATCCGCATTTAAGTCCAGGCGCTTTAGTAATGGGATTCCCCGATCTGTTCGTACTGTCCTCCTTCGATTTTCCGAGCTTGATCCGGGGCTTGCTTTCCACCATTGGCGCGGTTGAGCTGCAGACGCTTGGAACGACCCGCTATGCCTGTAAGTCTACCTGTGTCTACTCACGGGTAAGGTACAGCGCAATGGATAAGACAATCACCGTCGATCAACTGGCTACCACCGACCTTAGATCCATCAACGAGATATGGCTCGCTACTACTCATACTCAGCTATGCCTATGGCGTGGCGAACACGTATTCACACACGAGATGATGAGCGAGGGCACCCACGATCAGAATGTCCGACGTCTTTGCGTAAAGGTGGTTAATTCTGACGATCAGGCTGCATTGGCCAACGTTGAGTTGATGGTGCGCGAACGGTTGGAAAAGATGGGGAGGGAAGGCGAGTTTTATCCGGCTGAGGAGGCGGACACTCATCGATAGCACCCAGCAGCTCTGTTAAAATATAGGGTACCGGCTAGTCTTGAGTGCCTCAGTACGCCAGGTGAGGATGTGTTGCGATTTCGGCTTTATGAGCAATTGCACTAATTCTGTGTTTTGGCGCTCCTGTAGTGTTCGTTCCACCAGGTGACAAGCTCAGCATGTTGCTCGTGAGTGATCCATGCGAAATTTGTTTTGTCCGCCGGGTCGCCCCCAAAGACTAAGGGCTTCGTATACCACTTGATCTTGCCAGCGAAACGCTCGTCCGGTTCAAGGTAAATCTGCCGGGGAAAGGTAAACGGCACGGCATAGGACGCATCGAGTGGCAGCGTTGGAATGGTAAACATTACTCCGGAAGAGTTGATGACGATAAAGTCGTCCCATCCTCTTATACCTAATAGCGTGTACCCCGGCAGATGATGATCAAATCTGTAGGCCTTCATGGCAGCTAAGCTCTCATCCTCCGTGAAGACGATGAGATAGTCGTCGTTTTGCCAACCTTCGTTCATAAGGGATTGACTCACTTTTGGCAGATAGGGAAGGTACTCAGTTTTCTACCAGCGTATTGTGGCCGACAGAAAGCAACGGCTTACAACCGGACGATTTTCTAATCACAGAAGGGCTGCGTTGTTTTGGTACAGACGCAAATCACTGGGAGCGTAGCCGTTGCCATTCATTCCAGCAGTCCTCCGCGACGATGTCTGGATAACCACGATCTTCTTCCATTGCCAAGGCTGCGCTAAAAGGCAAAGCGATGCAGGTGGATCTGTCTCGGATTTCACACACCTCAATCTCGGTAAGCGGCTGGCCCTTTTTATCCTCGGCGGCTTGCAGCACTGCCGCCAGAGCCGGCACAAAGACTAGACATAACGGATCTGTAGTCATCAGTTTCTTCCCTGAGTCGATTAGAAATTGCATGGTAGGCCAGTTTCGGACATCAACATTACCTCGAAGTGCGAACGTCAAAGTTAGCGTAGCGCGCTGCTATGTGGTGGCAGGAAGACTTATTGTCGCTTGGCGGCAGACCTTCAATGATGATCCTTAAACGCTTAGGATTACTCACTCAATTCAGTACCAAAATGGAGCAGGCCACGGTTTATGGATATCGAATTTCGCGGTAACGGCAAGCGTGATAATCCGTCTGTAGGTACATGCGATGAGTACGGCGTGAGCGGGATTACCAGCTTTGACGATCTGACCGAAGCTCGTCGTAAGATTGCTGAGGCGCATCCAGGCTTTAAACCTCTGTTCTCGCTCGATGATCTGCACCAAGCCCGCTACACCTCGGGACATGTGCGCAATAATTTAGGGATGGACGATGCATCGGAGCAGGACATAGCGGGCTTGCCTCCAGAGTGCTTTGAGAATGGTGAATACATAGGCTATCCGACTACGAAAGAGGAGTTCGCAATCTGTCTTCGCAATTTCATGACCCTGGTTGCAGCCACGTCTTTCGAGGATGCTTGTACTCATGGTTTGACGCTAGATCAGCAGGCCCTCCAGGAGTGGATCGGTTACCAGAACAACCCTATCTCTCTTCTAGAGCAGCCTCTTTCAGCGCTCCTGGTACCCGTTCAGCAGTCCTGCCAGGCACTCGCGGCTTTTCCGAATGGCTATTTCACTTCGGATCTGGATCCCGCGAAAAACTTTGCCGTTGCGCGTCATTTTTCAGAAGCGCATGGCTATGAGTTGATGGGCGTAGGTGCTTCTTACATCGGCTTCATTCGTGCTGAACCGCCTGATACATCACTTGCTAACGTCGTAGCCAAAGACTTCTGTGCGCTCTATAACACTAGCGATGAAAACCTACAGGGACGTGTTTCCAAAGTTGCGCAGGCGGTCTCCGGTCGGACGCATCTTTGGCTCCGTTACGTGGAGTGAGCTTCGTCGCATCCAAAGTCCGGCTGAATAGTTAACAAAGCATGTGAGAGGTCTGGAGCTTTTTGCCGCCTCGTAGGAGGGCAGTATCCACACATCCACTACAATCAGGCACATGATTGGCGCTGCTCGTTTTCCGCTACGTAACGTCAATTTCGTCTGATAGCTGTCGATATGGAGAGCAGCCGTCCCAAGCTCTGAACAAGTTTAAGCCTGCCCAATTCCCGCTGTTTACAATTGCCTGCTGACAAAAAGGATTCTGTACATGCTTTTTTCCCTGCTCGACAAATTCTTCAATCGACCGCTAACTGATGAAGCATTTGCCAAAAAATTTATGGATTCGACTCGTAAAGCTGGCTTCAGCGAGAATCTGAATTTTGAGAAGAACGAGTTCCGCATCCGCCATGGGGATGGATCGTACTTCAATCTCCATAATGCCTTTCGCGACTATCAAAATGCAGACAAAGCACAGAAATCCGCCGTTCTGACCGGATACGTATCGACGCTGTTAGAGGCGGGTAGAAAAACCGAGACTGTGTTTGATAATGTCAAAGCACAGCTGCGTCCGGTGATTCGCAACCTTGCCATGCTCGAAGAAATTCGACTGGAACACGCCCGTAAAAATGGCGACAAGCAGTACGATTATGTTTCACAGCCTTTGGGCCGAGACTGCGTTATTCTGCTTGCTGTCGATTCGCCCGAGTCCACTGCCACCCTTACCAATGGCCCCGAAGCACATTGGGGTGTGACGATGGAAGAGGCGGTAAAGATCTCCATCGAGAACCTGCGTGATACGACAAACGAAGCCTTCGGGGAGATTATTCCAGGCCTATACGCTGGGGAGTGGGCGGATGGGTACGACACCAGCAGGGTGTTGTTGCCAGATGTCCTTCAGCGCGTGCCAGTTAAAGGTTGGCCAGTGTTCATGGTGCCCAGTCGAGACGTCCTGATGGTCACTGGAGACAAGGACGAACAGGGAATTCGTCAGATGGTAGAGCTTGCTTTCCAGGCTCTTGAAAGGGGGCGTGCTGTCTCTACCGATATTTACACCTACGAAGGTCGCGATATCATACCGTTTAACTGTGATGATGAAGGGGTCAGCAGTCGGTTGGTTACACTGGAGCATTTGCTGCTGCAGAGTAATTATGCCAATCAGAAAGAGTTGCTCGACAAGCTCAATCTGGAAAAGGGCATCGACATCTTCGTCGCCTCCTACAACCTCTTCCAAATGGCTGACCAACCAAACCAGACGGTATCGATGAGCGCCTGGACAAAAGGTGTGCTGACGCTGTTGCCCAAGACAGATCGCGTCGCGTTGGTTGAACCTGTTGAGGGTGGGGAAGCGACAGTCAAAACCGTCTCCTGGAGTGAACTTGAATTCGAGCTTGGCGATCTGCTGGCTACAGAAGCGGGCTATCCACGTCGCTATCGGACACTGGGATTTCCTTCGGTTGAGCAGCTTAATCGCCTGACTACCTTGTGATCAGTGCTCTACTACTCTGGCGCACTGCAATGGAGGTATCGCTGAGCTGGCAAAGCAGCAGTCGCAATTTATCATTACGATACACTCCCCATTTTGATTGCTTATCCTGGTGGGAAAATTTGGGAGTTTACCGATGTGGGGTTGGTGGCTTCTCTAGCGCTACTGAGTCGGGCCGCAAGATCTGACTGACTTACTTCAGTTGGCGAGCCGCTGTGCGCGGGCAGGCTGTGGCGAACCGAGCTCCCGCGTCCCGCCGTATCTCGGCGCTGCGGGCGTCCATCCTTCACGCCTTCGGCTGTGCCAGCCTGCGCGCTCCGCTTGCTCCGGTTACTCAGCGTTTTCCGACGGACTGTGGTTAAGCTGGATTGGCGATCTCAGATTCCCAGCTGACTCGATAGTGGAAGGATCAGAGAGGTGTCAGCTATTCAGTTTGCTTCGCACCCAACTGGGAAAGGCGGCCTTCAATGGACGAGAATCGAAATCAGCCAAGTTGGTCTCAGTGACTATTCAACAACCCATCAAAAATGAAGCGCGAATTGTTATTAAAATCAATGTCGCTCGGGCTTAGGGTGATAAACATAAGAAATAATCTATTTAAGCTGCGCGTGAGAAAAAAATCTCAATAATCGGACTTGCTTGCCGATACATCTCCTGATCAATGGCACGCCTCAAGGTTAACCAGATCTCCCCTATCGAAGAGAAAGCTCTATGACTTGGTTCCTGAATTTACGCCTTGCGGCAAAACTGTCCATATCATTCCTGATATGCGCATTGATAACGATTGCGATTGGGCTCGTCGGGATGAACGGCAACTCACGGCTGGGCGACGCGATCTCATCGGTATTTAGCAATAATATAACTTCAATTAACAAGGTGAATGAAGCTCTACAGCAAGTAATTTATCACAATAGAGATCTATACTTGTTGCTGGCACAAAAAGCTGGTAATGCAACTGAGGGGGAACTCGCAGCCACTCAAAAATCATTATCTGACCGCCAGCGTGCTGTAGAGAAAGCATTCGCTATTTATCGTAGTACCCCGCTGCGCGATGACGAAAAGGCCTTAGGTGATAATTTTGAACGGGATTGGCCTGCTTATATAAAAGCGGGAGAGAAGTTCGCCAATACGTTGACGTCGGGGGATTTGCCAGGGGCGAGATTGCAACTGGTAGGAGACGTCAGCGATAAGTACGGTTTCGCTGAGAAGGAAATGCTAGGGATAATTGCATCTAACAATGATCAAGCAGACGATCTCCGAAGTGAAAGCGATGCTCTCATTCAAAGTTCTAAGCTAACGATGATTGCAGGTATGGTAATCGCGTTCTTCCTGGCAATGGGCCTGGGTCTTCTTATTACGCGACTCATTACACGGCCACTCTCCTATGCAGTATCGGCTGCGGAGCGTATTGCAGGTGGAGATCTTACGCAACGTATTGACGCAGGTAGCCAGGACGAAACCGGGAAATTACTGTCCTCCCTAGATGGGATGCAGGCGAGCCTTCGAAGCACAATTCAAAATATATCCAGTGCATCAGATCAGCTAGCCTCGGCAGCAGAAGAGCTAAGCGTCGTAACGGACGAGAGCACACGGGGTCTTACTCAGCAGAACAGCGAAATCGAACAGGCTGCTACCGCTGTGAATGAAATGACAGCTGCGGTCGATGAAGTCGCTCGCAATGCCGTTTCTACAGCAGAAATATCGCAAAGAACCAATCAAGACGCCATGGCTGGCAAAAGTAAGGTTGGAGAAGCTGTTGTAGCGATTGAAGGAATGGTTGGGGAAATCAACTCATCGAGCTCGCAGGTTCAAGAGCTTGCTCATCAGACGAAAGAAATCAGCAAGGTGCTTGAAGTCATCAGGTCGATTGCTGACCAAACCAATCTCCTAGCTCTGAATGCGGCCATTGAAGCTGCTCGAGCGGGCGAGCAAGGTCGCGGATTTGCAGTAGTAGCTGACGAGGTGAGAGCTCTAGCTCATCGTACCCAATCATCGACTATTGAAATCGAGGGGATGATTAACGCTGCTCAGACAAGCGCTACCTCTGTAGTAGAAACCATGACTAAGAGTCAGAGCCAGGCAAATAACACACGTCAGCTTGCGCAGGCCGCAGGCGTAGCACTGGAATCGATCACTGAGGGTGTAGCTGCAATCACAGAGCGCAATCTGGTAATCGCAAGCGCGTCAGAAGAACAGGCACAGGTTGCTCGTGAGGTAGATCGTAACCTCGTCAACATTCAAAGCTTGTCAGCTCAAACTGCTACAGGAGCACATCAGACAAATGCCTCGAGCCACGAGCTCTCAAGGCTTGCAGTATCCTTCAACCAGTTGGTAGCCAAATTTAAGCTTTAGATCCCACAGAGAAGTGCGCTTTTGCTGGCGCACTTTTATTGGACTGCCCCCCGCATCGTAGACATCTCCAGCCTATGCAGCAACACGCATACCTGTGAGATGCTTCATCTCTAGCCAGGATGTAACCAGTTTCAAATTTCCGAATAAACTTCTGCCCTGCTTGAGACGTCCACTGACGTAGTCACTGAAGGATTGCACATGATTGCTCGTTGGCGTTGGGTAACGAATCAACTCACCAAACGGCTGTGGTTCAGAGCCTCCCTATTCTCCCTTCTAGGGGTGGCCACGGCTCTGCTCGCTGTTGTATTCAAAGACTTCATTCCGGAGTCATTGCCAGCGCGCATCGGCGCAGATGCCGTAGACAAAATTCTGGGGATCATTGCCTCCAGCATGCTGGCCGTCACAACCTTCTCGTTGAGCACAATGGTCACCGCTTATGGGGCCGCGAGCAGCGGAGTGACACCGCGCGCCACCACCTTGGTAATGGAAGACACCACGACCCAAAATGCCCTTGCCACGTTTATAGGCTCATTCCTGTTTAGCCTGGTGGGGATCATCGCGTTGAGCACGGGTGCTTATGGCACGCAAGGTCGGGTGTTGCTGTTCGCAGTAACGATAATTGTGGTCATCCTGATCGTTTACACCCTCCTGCGCTGGATCGATCACCTGTCAAAGCTCGGAAGGGTGGGGGAAACCATCGACCGCGTCGAGAAGGCTGCGATAGAGGCAATCACTCAACGAGTTCAGTGGCCTTACTTGGGCGGTTCAGCTTACCCGACAGATCTGTCGCTACCTATCGGCGCAATCACCGTTAAAAGTGAGCTGACAGGCTACGTGCAACATATCGATGTGAGCGCACTTGGAGCTGTCGCACAGCACAAGCAAATACAGATTTATCTGGAGGTGCTCCCTGGGACATTTGTGCACGAGGGAATGCCACTCCTGCATATTGTGAGCCTGGGCAACACGACGGACGGTGATATCGATACTGCACGTGAGATGGTTCTGGAGGCTCTGACCATAGGCGTCCGTCGAACCTTTGAAAATGATCCACGCTTCGGACTTTGTGTTCTCTCGGAAATCGCTTCTCGCGCTTTATCGCCTGCGGTGAACGACCCAGGAACAGCCATCGATGTCATTGGCCGGGGAGTGAGGACTCTAACTTGCTGGAGCAAACCTCACGTCTCTGGCTCGCAAACAGACCAAAGGTGTAAGCAGGTCTTTCTCCGAGGATTGACGGTTGATGATCTGTTCGATGATTTTTTTGCTCCTATCAGCAGGGACGGTGCAGCTTTGCTGGAAGTTAACGTGCGCCTGTTGAAAGCCCTCATCAGTCTCGCTGAAATAAACTCAGCGATCTTTAAAGATGCGTGCGACACGCACGTGGATCTTCTGATGACTCGTGCAGAGACCACGTTAGCGCTGCAGCATGAGAAGGATCAACTGAACGCTCTGGCTAGAACGATGACACGATAAGGTCTATCGAGCTGGATTCTTTGGCGCGGCAGCAGGTTCTGCACTCTCGAGAAAGCCTCGCGCCAATTGCTGGTACAACTCAGGGCCCATTCTCGAACTGACAGCCTTGGCGATCAGGGCTACCGCCATGAGACTGATAACCATGCTGTGGCTATCAATCATCTCCATCACAATGATTGCGGAGGTGATTGGCGACTGAGTAACGGCGGCCAGAAACCCAACCATGCAGAGTGCAATAGTGGGCTGAGCGGCCAGGTGGAATAGCTCTGCGGTATTTGCGCCGACTGCGGCCCCTACAGCGAGCGAGGGCGCGAAAATACCTCCTGGAATACCAGAGAAGTAGGTCACTACGGTCGCAAGGAAGCGGGTAACAGGGGCGTGCCATGGCAGGACTACATCGGATGCGATGACCTGAGAGGTAATGCCGTACCCACTACCGAACGACATTCCACCACTCAGCCAACCCAATATAGCGACGACTAATCCACAGATGCCGGCGAACCACACTGGATGCAGTCGCCGCCATTGCCAGATAATGAAGTGTGGATGCCGCTGCGGCCATAACAACATTCGGCTGAACAAACCTCCCAATAGCCCACACCCAATCCCTATGACTAATGCCGGGACGACTATGTCGAGGTTGATGTCCTGAATGCCGAAGTGGCCGAAATAGTTGTAGTTTCCCTGCAAAGCAATGGCAACCATCCCAGATAGGATGATGGTACTAAGAAGAACGCCGCTGGTACGGGTTTCCAGCTTGCGTCCCAGCTCTTCTACCGCGAATGCTATCCCTGCCAGGGGCGTATTAAATGCTGCCGCAATACCCGCTGCACCTCCTGCCAGAATAAGATCCTCGCTGCGTACGATTCGCGCATTGGGTAGGAAGCGGTGGAAAAAGTGCATGATGGATGCAGCAACCTGAACTGAGGGGCCCTCACGCCCCGCCGAAAAGCCACCCGTCAGCGCCAGAGTGCCAAGGCATATCTTGGCAAAAGCAATACGCAGTGAAACCAATTTATTAACGGGCTTACCTTGACGGGCAAGGCGTGTTGCTGCGATCACCTGCGGAATCCCGCTGCCTTGCGCCCCCACGAAAAAGCGCGTTGTCAGCCAGACTACGAGCATGCCGATCAGTGGGGTGTAAATAAAAGGTAGCCACGCTCGCTCAGCGGTCTGTTGAGCAAACTGCGCCAGTGCCATGTCTGCCAGCCTTGCGAAAGCCACCACCAGTAGGCCGGCAATGGTTGCCGCAATCCATAACGTGACCCTGGTGCGCCAGCGCATTGAGGCGAAGCCTCGGCGTAACAGCATTATCGGTTTGATCAACCCGGAACTCCCGTTCAAGTAGCCGTATTCAGGGCAAGACTATACAAATAAAACGTTGGCTCCAAACGGCCTTGGAGCGCAGCGAGTGAGATAAGGAGGGGGAGGGCCGGCAGGTAAAGCGGAGTAGAGGAAGCGCCGTGGAAGGGCAGGACTAAATGCAAAGCGCCGTCGGTCAGGTAACGGGTCGCAATGAAAATTAGCTTTAAGGTATTATCAATGCCGCCTCCGCCTTGAGCTACAGGAACATCAGCATGACTGTACTCCAAACGATCTACTGGCAGCCTACGCCACCTTAGCGCTACGCCCCCTCGCAACACCTCGCACCCGCCTGTTTCGCTCGCGGTGCTTGCTGCTGTATGCCCGGTTCTTACACCCAAAGCACACAGTCAAATAATCCTCACAATTTGAATTCGTATCGATGCGCTCGCCATTTGTGTGGTGTGCGTGCGGTGCATTGCCTTGGATATTTCTATGCTGCAAAAAATTAATCAAACGTGGTTTTCTAACGTTCGCGGAGACGTGCTCGCAGGAGTCGTCGTCGCACTCGCGCTGATCCCGGAGGCCATCGCCTTTTCCATCATCGCCGGGGTAGATCCCAAAGTCGGTCTGTACGCCTCTTTCTGTATTTGTGCCGTCATCGCCTTTATCGGCGGGCGTCCCGGAATGATCTCGGCGGCGACAGGCGCCATGGCACTGCTGATGGTTACGCTGGTAAAAGAGCATGGACTTCAGTACCTCCTGGCCGCGACCCTACTATGTGGCGTACTTCAAATCCTTGCCGGCTACCTGAAGCTTGGCTCGTTGATGCGGTTTGTTTCACGGTCGGTAGTCACAGGTTTCGTAAACGCATTGGCGATCCTGATTTTCATGGCGCAGTTGCCGGAACTTACGAATGTCACCTGGCACGTCTATGCCATGACCGCAACGGGTCTCGGGATCATCTACCTTTCCCCATACGTACCGAAGATCGGCAAGCTGATTCCGTCACCGTTGGTGTGCATCCTGACCCTGACTGCCATCGCCATTTACCTTGGCTTGGATATCCGCACTGTAGGCGACATGGGCCAACTGCCGAATACGTTGCCGATTTTCCTTTGGCCCGAAGTGCCGCTGAACTTTGAAACCCTGCGCATCATTTTCCCGTACTCGGCTGCCTTGGCCGTAGTAGGTCTACTCGAGTCAATGATGACCGCGACTATCGTCGACGATCTGACCGATACCACCAGCAATAAAAACCGCGAGTGCAAAGGCCAGGGTGTGGCCAACATCGCTGCCGGCATGCTTGGCGGCATGGCAGGTTGCGCCATGATCGGCCAATCGATCATCAACGTGAAATCCGGTGGTCGTACCCGTCTATCAACATTGTGTGCCGGCATTTTCCTGCTGCTGATGGTGGTATTTCTTGGCGAGTGGCTCTCCAAAATCCCTATGGCGGCACTCGTAGCAGTGATGATTATGGTGTCCATCGGCACGTTTAGCTGGGATTCCTTGCGCAATCTGAAAGAGCATCCGCTGTCGACCAACCTTGTTATGGTGGCGACTGTCGTGGTCGTCGTGGCCACTCACAACCTAGCCTATGGCGTACTTGTAGGTGTGCTGCTGGCTTCGCTGTTTTTTGCCAATAAGGTCGGGCACTACCTAGATATCGAGAGCACACTGGAAGAGACGGAATCGCATCGAACTTACCGCGTCGTGGGCCAGGTGTTCTTTAGCTCTGCTGACAAGTTCACTGAAGTTTTTGACTTCAAGGAAGCTCTCAACAAAGTCACCATCGATCTGACACAGGCGCATTTCTGGGATATCACCGCCGTCGCAGCGCTGGATAAGGTCGTGATCAAGTTCCGCCGTGAAGGCGCGGAGGTTGAAGTGCTCGGTCTCAATGAAGCCAGCGCAACAATCGTTGACCGATTCGCTGTTCATGACAAACCCGGTGCCATCGACAAGCTCATAAGCCACTAAGGAGAACGACAATGACCCACGTAACGGCATGCATTGATAACTCATAATCCTCATTGGCGGTCTTCGATTACGCAGCATGGGCCTGGCTACGCCTCAGCGCTCCCCTGACCTTGCTGCATGTATTGGATGAGGAGAAATGCCCTGCATCTGCAGACCTGAGCGGCAATATCGGCCTTGGCAGTCAAGAGCATTTGCTGGAGGAGCTGGCTACATTATCTCAAAGATGTGCTGACACGTTGCCGACACAGATAGCCAGTAAGATCGTGCAATTGCTACCGAATCAAAGGATGCCGGCCTGTTGAATAATGAATCGCCCCGAAGCATAAGCTAGGAGCGATTCACTACTACAGCTCTAGCCGGGCAGGCTCAGGTACAGCAAGGGGAGGGGCGGCCCTCGCCATCCAGCGGAGAAAGACCTGTTTGAACACACCCGCAATGTAAATAAACCCTACCGCTTCGGGATTCTTTTCTTTCACATCAACACTCAAGGGGGGGGGCTAGCATTGGGGACAGTTGACTTTTCCAGGGCTACCTCACGGTTCCTAGGTCACAAAATAGAGCCTAGCGGACAGCTTTTACCTTATACCCAAATCAGGTCGATGTGATTCGGCGGCCCGCTTAATTCAGCGTGACCGAAAATCGACTCTCGACGGTAATAGATAGATGGTTGGCGGAGTTGCCAATTTCAGTGTGGATAAGAGGTACACTGGTGGTTGCCAATTGCCACTACAGTTTGCATGACCGAAGGAAATACGATGCCCAACCGTATTGACCATAGCGAGAAACACAGACGCATGATGCTCAAGTCGCTGCTTTGGACAACTCTGTGCTTTGGTATCTTCTTCTCACTGTTCAACGCCAACCGTGGTTACTGGCTGCTGGCCGGGCTGGAACTAGCTTACGCGTTCATCTCGCTGTACATGCTGATGATCATTGACCGCACCAAAAAACTACAAGTCCTGACCATCATTTATCTGCTGCCATTTTTCACTGTTATGATGTTCACGCTCGCCTCGCCAGAGACATCGGTAGGAATATTTGCCTGGATCCAGACCATACCGATAATTCTTTACCTGCTGCTTGGCTTACGTCTGGGGCTGATTGGTTCTCTGCTGTTCGTCAGTCTTGGCCTGTACATGATCACCAGGCACCATGCAGAAAAGAGTCCAGTGGACGATATTGGCTTCGTTCTCGACATTGGTCTAGCGACATTGGCAATCACCATTTTCTCGCACACTTATGAGCGTACCCGAGTTCTTACCGAGCAGCGTCTGATAGAGCTAGTTACTACCGACCACTTAACCGGCTTGGCTAATCGCGCGAAGCTGGCCGAGGTATTTCAGCGTGAGTCAGAGTTTGCTCTACGTAATGGTACTCCCCTAGCGCTGGTGTACCTGGATATAGATCACTTCAAGCAAATTAACGACCGTTTTGGCCATGACGCAGGTGACCAAGCGCTCTGCCATTTTGCCAGCATACTAACGAAACGTCTGCGTGCCACCGATCTACTTTGTCGTCTGGGCGGAGAGGAGTTCGCCGCTCTGTTGCCGGGGGCCAGGGCGGAACAGGCCATGCTAATCGCAGAAACCTTGCGCGAGCACCTTGCCGCGACGCCCTTAGAGCTCAGTGGCCAGCAACTGAACATGACCCTAAGTGCGGGTGTCGCAGTCTTCGGTGGTAATTGCGAGCACCTTGACGATCTGTTGAAGGTGGCAGATGGTCGTGCCTATGCAGCCAAGCGTGCGGGACGCAACCGAGTGGTCGGTATCGACCCCCCGTCACAGACAGAAATACGCGCTAACGACAGTGCTTATTAGGGCTGTTCACGTTTCGCATGGTAAGTCGTAGAATTGAACAAGCAGGTTGCGAGGGTACTTTCGCAATTTCTGTTCAACGTGTCGAATCGCGACGTCACTGATAGTCACTTCTTGAGTCGCGTGAATGAGTGGTGTAAATGTTACCGTTCATCCTGTAACCGCCACACCACAGATGACAGGCGGGCGCTCACACGTCCCAGGCAAAGAGCGCTATCGTCGACTACATCACGCCAATTTTCTTGCTATATAGACCAGAGTTGGTGGTATCCCTACACAAAATCTCCATTCGTCTTATCAGTACGGTTAAGTCATTTTCAAGACCCTGCGTATGCGTCCGTCCATCACGCCTAGCGTGATTAAACCGGTTGTCACTTATGCGGCAGCAACTGATCGATCAAACTCGCCCGCTACGTCGGCAGACGCGCGAGCACGTCCTTCAAATAAGCATATACATCATGCCCATTTAGTCGCGCAGACTGGATCACAATCATGATCGCCGCCGCCCGTTTTCCGCTGCGCAGCGATCTGGCGAAGAGTCAGTTCTTGCGTACAAGAGCCCATGGCCTGATTTGATTCTCACACCAATTGTTTTCTATGGGGACGACCCAATCATCCCGGTAGCGCGACAGCGCTGCCCAGCGTTTCAGGCTGTAATCCAGCACTAAAATGATGGCCGAACCCTAGGGCACCAGATCGCGCTGGGCGATCATGCAGGCATGCAGCCTATCCATCACCTGTACAGGTTTTCCTACCGTATTTGGCGCCTTAAATCCGGTTCCAGGTCGCGGACTTCGCTCTCGATTTCGTACAGCGACTGGATGTACCGCAAGGATTGCTCGGAAATCCACTCGCCTAACTGAGTTAACGACCGAAGCAATTCCCCCTGAAGAGCTCCATTGAAATGGTGATGGCTCAGCGACATCACTGCTCTCAAGGCGTTCCAAAGCTGTACAAAAATAAATGGCTGTACAACTTTTGATAAAGTTATCAATCTCAGTGCCGACAGGATGACTGAAACGTTTAATTACATAAAACGTGATTAGCCGAATGAGCCAGACAGAGCCAGGCATTCGAGAAAATGGAGCGTTCTCAACAAAAAACTAACTACAAACTGTCCCATTCCGGGCTGTGAGAACTCTATGAATATCCTTGCTCCTGCCATAAACCTAGCTAACCGTTTACGCTTCCCCGCGAAATTTGGTGTGCTTGCAATCATCGTCCTAATCCCTTTGGTTCTGCTCGGCACGCGTGTGATCCATCAGATCAACGGAAGCCTTGAGGTCATTCGCTCGGAACAAGTAGGCCAGCGCTATCTATTGGACGTAACGCCTGTACTGCGCCTATCGATGTTGCAACGCGCACTCACGAACCGCTTGCTCAGCGGGGATAGAAATGCTCAAGCCGATCTGTCGGCCAACCAGTTGAAGTTGGAGGACGCGTTTTCGAAACTGGCCGCCACCGACAGGCAATTCAACACGCAGCTGGAAACCGGTGATCGCGTGCAGCGTCTGCACACGGCGGCACAGCGTTTGATTGAGCAGGCAAAGGCCGATGCCAACCAAAACGAGATGTTCGACAACTGGAACGATCAACTCACCGAGACATTGAACTTCGTGTACTACGTATCGGCCACGTCGGGCATGGTGTTGGATGAAGATTACGCATCGCTGTTCATGATCGACCAGAGCACCCTGAGGCTGCCACGGCAAATCAACATCGTCGGGCAATTGCGCGGTCTTGCCAGCGGACTGCATGACGGACAAACGTTGAGTTCGGGGGCGCGCAGCGTTATCAAGTCGATGCTCAAAAATGAGTTACTCGTCCACAAAGAACTTCAACAAAGCCTGGCCCTGTTGCGTCGCAGAGAACCTGCCCTCGCCGACAGTATTCAGGCACCGATCACCAGTGCTTTTGTGAGCCTTGACAGTTTCCGTGCCGACCTTGAAGTATTAATTGACGCACCAAGCGACACCATCACCGGCGTTCAGAATCTGCCAGGCAAAGGCAATGCGGTGGTCGCTGAGTTGTACAAGGCGCAAGACACACTGCAAGACGCACTGCTGAATGCGCTTGAACGACGAGTTCAGGAAAAAACCTCGGAACGGCTATTCATCCTGGGCATGTTTGCCATTCTTGGCCTGTTGCTGGTGTATGTGTTCAGCGGTATCTATAGCGCCATGCGCCGCACCATCAACGACGTTTTGGTAGCTACCCAACTCATTGCACAGGGTGACCTGAGCGTGCGCATTCAAGTACGGGGCAAAGATGAAATGGCCGACGTTGGTAATGGCCTTAACCATATGGTGCAAGCCTTTAGCTCCTCGCTTGCTCAGGTCGAGCGCAGTTCACAATCGGTCTCCGATGCGGCGGAGCGTATAGGTGTGTCGATTGACCGGGCTAAGCGCGCGATGAGCGCACAGCAAAGCGAAACCGAACAAGTCGCAACGGCTATCAACGAGATGACAGCCAGCGTTGCGGACGTGGCGCAAAACACCGAGGGTGCCGCACACGCCGCTGAGCACGCCAGCCAGTCCTCCAACACCGGCCTGGCGAAGATGCAGGAAACCCGCGTGACTATTGAAGCCTTGGCCGATGAGGTGGAGCGCAGTGCGCAAAAGGTTTCGGCGCTTGCGCAACACAGCCAGCAGATCGGTGGCGTTATCGAGGTGATCCGTAACATTGCTGATCAAACAAACCTGCTGGCGTTGAACGCGGCCATTGAGGCGGCCCGCGCCGGTGAGCAGGGTCGAGGATTCGCGGTGGTCGCCGACGAGGTCAGAACTCTGGCCTCGCGCACACAAAACTCCACCGAAGAGATCCGCCGGATTATTCAAGAGCTTCAACTGGCGACAGGTGACGCCGTCGAACAAATGAAAGCGGGCAAGCTGCGCGCGCAGGAGTGCATCGAGTCCGCTGATCAGGCCTCGACCAGCCTGGATGCAATCAATGACGGCGTTGAGCAAATCGTAGGGATGAACACCCAAATAGCCAGCGCGGCAGTTCAGCAGCACGCCGTCTCGGAGGATATCAATTGCAATGTGACTGAGATTCGTAACGGTAGCCTTGCATTGATGGAGGGCATAGAAGACAACGCTGTTACTGCGGAGGAACTGTCGCTGCTGGCAGGGGAACTGCGTACTGTCGTTTCGCGTTTCAAGCTGTAACGCGACAGTGGGGGAGCCCAATTTGTTGCCTCCCCCAGCCTTTGTTTGCGGGCTTATGCTGGTGCTTATCTGCTCATTCGCTGTTCCATTCGAGCGAGTACGAATTAATTTTTAAACCTTCTCAGGTAAAGGCTAGTCGATGTAAATACAGTGACGCCATATTGATTACTGGTGGTACCTGAATAATGCTCCCACGCCTCTAAAAATAAACGTATTGCCAAGCTTCCAAGCGCTTGGTTGAGACAGGTTGAAAGCGATGAATCACGATGCTATTGATGGTATTCCCATCGACTATGCAGATCTCTACCAGCAGGCTCAGCAGGCATCTGAACGGCTTCAGCTGGCACTTGATGCAGGTGCCATCATTGGTACGTGGGTTTGGGATGTGCCAGCAGATCGCTTTACCGCAGATGAACGCTTCGCGCGTTCATTCGGTCTTTCGCCTGACCTGTGTTTAAAAGGGTTGCCACTGGAACTCGTCACGGCCTCTATTCATACGGATGACTTTGCGCACGTGCAGAGCAAAGTGACCGATGCGCTCGGAAGAGGTGGTGCCTACCGCTGCGAATATCGCGTTTTGCAAAGCGATGGTGTTTACAGATGGGTTGAAGCAAATGGGCGGGTGGAGCTCGATGAGGATCACAAACCGCTGCGTTTTCCTGGCGTCCTTATTGATATCGAAGCGCGGCGGGTAGCAGAGGCCGAACGAGACAGGCTCAACACGCTGCTGCGAACGTTCACTGCCGCAGTCCCAGGCGTAGTATTTGCGAAAGATCGGCAAGGCAGGATGCTTGTAGCTAACCAGGGTACGACAGAGCTAATCGGTAAAAGTCCTGAATTTTACATTGGCAAAACAGATGCCGAGTATCTGGATGACCCGGAACAGGGTCGCGTAATCATGGCGACAGATCGAAGAATTATGGAGAGTGGTCTATCAGAGCAAGTTGAGGAGGAGGTCAGGCTTGCTGATGGCTCTGCCGCTACATGGCTGTCGGCCAAGGCACCACTGTTTGATGAGAGCGGCGAGGTCATTGGACTGATCGGCTCGTCAATCGACGTGACAGATAGGAAGAAAGCTGAGGACGCACTCAAAGAACTTAACCAGACCCTTGAGCAGCGTATTCTTGTTGCCGTCAGTGAACGTGAGAACATCGAGAAAACCTTGCGTCACTCGCAAAAGATGGAAGTGGTGGGCCAGCTCACAGGGGGCATCGCACACGACTTCAATAACATTTTAGCTGGCATCTCGGGCAGTCTGGAATTGATGCAGACTCGACTCGCTCAAGGGCGCTCAGCAGATGTTGATAAGTACCTTGCTGTTGCCCAGAGTGCTGTCAAGAGGGCGAGTGCCCTCACTCATCGCCTTTTGGCGTTTTCTCGACGCCAAACACTGACACCTCAGCTAACTGATGTGAAGGCGCTTATCGAGGGAATGGTAGAACTGATTTCACGGGCTGTTGGGCCTTCGATTAGCATCGACGTCAAAGAGATGGAGGGATTGTGGCCTGCGTTGATTGACTCTGCCCAGTTGGAGAACTCGTTACTCAATCTCTGTCTGAATGCGCGTGACTCGATGCCTGACGGGGGGCGAATAGTCATATCGGCGTCCAATGAATGGCTTGAAAAAAACGACGAACTCGATCATGAAATCGTACCCGGTCGATACCTTCGTATATCTATTTCGGATAACGGCTCGGGTATGACTCCTGAGACGCTCTCCAAAGCGTTTGAGCCGTTCTTTACCACCAAGCCTTTCGGTACAGGTACAGGCCTAGGACTCTCAATGGTTTTCGGTTTTACACGTCAGTCCGGTGGCGATATCAAGGTTGAATCTTCGCCGGGTAGAGGAACGACCGTATCGATTTTTCTGCCACGCCACGATGGCCACGTTACGCCAAATCCTGACGAGACTGATATCAGTGATGACCATTCTGGACGAAAGCGGGAAACCATACTGATAGTCGATGACGAGCCTTCAATCCGGATGCTTGTGGCTGACGTACTGAGTAATCTTGGATACGCCACGCTTGAGGCTGCTGACGGTGTAGATGGCTTGAAAATTCTTCAGTCTGACGCGGTTGTAGACTTGCTCATTACTGACGTCGGATTGCCAGGTGGAATGAACGGTCGACAAATGGCAGGGGTTGGTCGCAAATCTCGCCCCAATCTCCCTGTCCTCTTCATCACAGGTTATGCCGAAAGCGCTGTATTAAAAGACGTCCATCTCGAACCCTGTACGCATGTTCTAACTAAGCCATTTGGGCTGGATGTTCTGACTTCTATGGTGGCGGATTTGGTCGAATAGTCCACGTTGTGAAGGCGCGGCCAGTTGCGAGTGACAGTGGATTTGGAATGCAAAATATCTTTCTGACGTTTGAATCGCTCAACTAAACTTGCGATCAGCCACTCCTGCCAGCACTCGGTGAGCCGCCATGATCGCCCATACGCCCACTCTCTTTGCCTGTGTCGCTTTAGTCGCAACCATCATGGCTTTTTGTTTAATCCTGGTCGGACAGTTCAACCAGCGTGACGGCCTTCTAACGATTGGCTTTGGTTTGTTAGCGCACGCCTTGGCCTATATTGGCTATACGTTCTATGGCCATGCACCGTTGTGGTTGACCTACGGCGCTGCCAATACCCTGCTGGCAGTAGCACTGGCTTTTTATGGGGCCAGTGTTTTTCGGATTGTCGAGCTTCCTGTCGCCTGGTGGCGAGTGTTTGCTCCAGCAGCATTGATGCTGGTGTTGATGGTCAGTTTGATCGATACGCTGGAACCGCGAATGCTCGCTGCTACGCTCGTGTTGATGGTGCAGTGTTCATTGATCATCTACTGGACGCGCCGGCACATTCCCGCCCAAGGTCGTGCACGCATGTTGTTGATCATCGGATCGAGTATCAGCCTGATCGGCTTGGGTATGCGGGTTGTCGCCGTGCTTGGCGGAGGTGCTGCGCAAATGCGTTACGACGTAAGCAACCTCAAGCAAACAATATCGGTAAGTATCGGTACGTTCACCGCGATGATGATCTCCCTCGGCTTGGTGCTCCTGGCCAAAGAGCGTAGCGAGTCTTTGCTTCAGCACATGGCGCTGCGAGATGTGCTGACCGGTATCCTGAGTCGTAGAGCCATCCTTGAGCAGTTTTCGACGGATTTGGAGCGTGCACGACGAGAGGGTTCCAGCCTGGCAGTCGCTATGGTCGATATCGATCACTTCAAACAGATCAACGACAGGTATGGCCATCTGGCGGGAGACGAAGTGATTAGCCACTGCGCCAATCATCTAACCCAGCGTATTCGCCATTCCGACAGTATTGGTCGTTATGGAGGTGAGGAGTTTTTGATCTTGCTGCCGACCACTAATACTGACGGGGCCTTGGGTGTACTAGATGAGTTGCGCGCCTCTTTAGCTGAGTCGTCAGCTCAATATGGTGAGGCAAAAATTTCGGTGCGCATCAGTATTGGTGTTTGCTGTGTGGTGCCCAATGAGGACGATACGACAGCCGCCGCGCTAGCCAAGGCGGACGCGGCGCTTTATGACGCTAAAGCATCAGGGCGCAACACTTTGAAGCTGGTGCAGTCATACCCCCAACAGAATGAGGCACCTCTAATGCTGTAGACGCAGCACTAAAAAACTTCCTCCTATCAGCGTAAGCATTCTCCTGCACTTCCTTATTGATCGTATGCGCCCGATGACTGGCCCGAAGCGAGCAGGATGACTCTGCGAATCAGGGGGCACAGATCTTTTAAAGCTCTCGATCTCCTGCGGAGTGCTTCCCCTGGCTAATGGTTTGCATGACAACGATGCTAAGGAACACTGATACTTCTGCTTCATCCGAGTGTCTATTCTGTTGTAACGTGAAAATACTAATTACTCAGGAAACCTCCATGTCCAAACTCGCAGAATTCCGCCAGCTCGAAAAGCACCTCGCCGCACAGCTCCAAGCGCTCGAAGCCCTCAAGGGTGACGCTGGCCTCAAGAAAGAAATCGAATTTGAAACGAAGCTGCGTGATTTGCTCGCAAAATACGGCTACAGCCTCAAGGACGTGATCAATCTGCTGGATCCACAGGCTGGTCGTCGCGCTCCAGTATCTGAGCCTAAAGCCACACGCAAGGCTCGCCAGGTGAAGGTTTATAAGAACCCACACACCGGTGAAATCATTGAAACGAAAGGCGGGAACCATCGCGGCCTGAAGGAATGGAAAACTGAGCATGGCGCAGCGACTGTCGAGTCCTGGCTAAGCAAGTGATTTGGGGTTGAGTACATAGGGGCCAGTGATGGCCCTTTTTTGGGCTTAACTTTTGGTTCGCCGGCAGCGCTCTCAGCATTACCAGACTTCCTCTCAGCAGCGCGCCCATTTTTTCTCCAGGTAAATGGAACCCCGCACGTAAGGTAGGTTTTACAAGAAGCTCACTCTTTCCATTGCTTCACCTATACGAACTGCTAGGTGGGTTGTGGAAATACCAGCGATGCGAAGTTGCAGAAATCCTTTTCCCGACGAGTTAATAGCGCCGTACAGGTATCTCGATACCAGTCCTAAGCATCGAAGCTCAAAGGGCTTGGTAGTGGCACTCGGCCATTTCGACTAAACTTGCGCCTAAGAGGTGCTAGTGCAGGCGCCAGGTGAACCCTATGATTGCTCACACCCCTACGCTTTTCGCCTGTGTCGCTTTGGTAGCGACGATTATGGCTTTTTGTTTGATCCTAGTCGGACAGTTCAACCAGCGTGATGGCCTTCTAACGATAGGCTTCGGTCTGTTAGCGCATGCATTAGCCTACATCGGCTATACGTTCTATGGTCACGCACCGTTGTGGTTGACCTACGGCTCCGCCAACACCCTATTGGCAGTGGCACTATCCTTCTATGGGGCCAGTGTCTTCCGGGTTGTCGAGCTTCCTGTCGCATGGTGGCGAGTGTTTGCTCCAGCAGCATTGATGCTGGTGTTGATGGTCACTTTGATCGATACGCTAGAACCGCGAATGCTGGCTGCTACGGTGGTGTTGATGGTGCAGTGCTCATTGATCATTTACTGGACTCACCGGCACATTCCCGTCCAGGGTCGTGCACGCATGTTGTTGATCATCGGATCAAGCATCAGTCTGATCGGTTTGGGTATGCGAGTCGTGGCAGTGCTTGGCGGAGGGGCTGCGGAAATGCGTTACGACGTGAGTAACCTCAAGCAAACGATCTCGGTCAGCATTGGTACCTTCACTGCGATGATGATCTCCCTGGGCTTGGTGCTCCTGGCTAAAGAGCGCAGCGAGGCTTTGCTTCAGCACATGGCGCTGCGAGATGTGCTGACCGGTATCCTAAATCGTCGAGCCATCCTTGATCAGTTTTCGAGGGAGTTGGAGCGTGCGCGCCGAGACGGTTCGAGCCTGGCAGTTGCTATGGTCGATATTGATCACTTCAAGCATATCAACGACAGGTATGGCCATCTGGCAGGAGACGAAGTTATTAGGCACTGTGCCAATCATCTAACCCAGCGTATTCGCCATTCCGACAGTATTGGTCGTTATGGAGGTGAGGAGTTTTTGATCTTGCTGCCGACCACTAATACTGACGGGGCCTTGGGTGTACTAGATGAGTTGCGCGCCTCTTTAGCTGAGTCGTCAGCTCAATATGGTGAGGCAAAAATTTCGGTGCGCATCAGTATTGGTGTTTGCTGCGTTGTACCCAATGAGGGCGACGCGATAGCCAATTTGCTTGCCAAGGCGGACGCGGCGCTTTATGAAGCAAAGGCGTCAGGGCGCAATACTTTGAAGCTCGTGCAGTCATACCCCCAACAGAATGAAGCGCCTTTAATACTGTAGCCGCAGCACTAAAGAACTTCCTCCCAGTAGCATGATCATTCTCCTACACGTCCTTATTGATCGTATGCGCCGGATGAGACTGCCCCGAAGCGAGCAGTAAGGTTATACGATTCAGGGGCGGAACTCTTGGCCGTCCCGGTAGCGAGCGAGGTTCTCTTGCGACATCAAGATTAGCCCGCTGAATTAGCATCATGACCTCACATAAAACGGAACAGCTTGTCTGCCGACGGCCTAGCTCCCAGGTGCAATCACCGGCACTGGGTAGATTCCTGTTAGGGCGCCGGCATTGACGCTCAGCGCGCTGCAATAAACCCCAAACAGCTGCGCCAGATTTGCCGGGGTCATGAGCTTGATCCAGTCGGCACGCATGAACGGGCACGATCCATATATCTATCTGAAGGACGTTTTGACTCGCCTGCCGACGCAGCGGGCGAGCGAAGTTACTGACCTGTTGCCGACTAATTGGGCAATCAAATCACAGGATTGAAGGAAATTAACGATGGAAATAGATCACATTTTTATTTGTGTAAATGATGACGGTCGAGGCGCTGACGCACTGAAAGCCCTAGGGCTCGTTGAAGGGACGCCAAATGTACATCCGGGCCAAGGCACTGCGAATAGAAGGTTCTTCTTCCGAAATTCTTTCATCGAGCTTTTACATCTCACCGATGAATCAGAAGCTCAAAGTCAGTTAACAGCGCCAACCCAACTCTTTGACCGCCTCAAGTGCGCAGATGGA
This sequence comes from Pseudomonas sp. PA-6-3C, assembly GCF_021605825.1. Classification (NCBI taxonomy): domain Bacteria; kingdom Pseudomonadati; phylum Pseudomonadota; class Gammaproteobacteria; order Pseudomonadales; family Pseudomonadaceae; genus Pseudomonas; species Pseudomonas sp. PA-6-3C. Next base: position 35,735 of record NZ_WKDV01000017.1, on the reverse strand, counting down.
ATCGCCGCGCCCTTTGGAGTTTGCTTCAGACCGTCCACCGTAGGGGAGAAGCCAATATTTCCAGTTTGGGAGTATCGACCTGTCTACCTGCCAACTGCCCTGAAAGTCGAAGTGGGATATGCGCCTATATCCGAACCGATGTGGTTTTTTCTTTCGTTTGCCAAGAGACCAGATGAGGCTCCGGTTGAGCGAGCGCAGCCGTTTGAACATTCCAGCGGCTTTCGCGAAATTACATCTGTGCGAGTTACCACTCCCAACAGCCAAGCTTTTTCTACCCCTGCAAATTGCGCAAACCAGCTGAAAGGATTTGAAATTGTTCATGGTGATGAGCATCTGGTCGTATTGGAAATCGATCATGGCGCAAGTGGCCAGACACAAGATTTCCGTCCAGGATTGCCCATGGTTCTGAACTGGTGATGTATTGACCTAACCATTCAGCCAACATCTCGTTCTGATCCCAATGCGGGGGCTCTGGCGTGTGATTCGTCGAGGTTTGGATTCAGAAGAGGTGTTGGCCCGGCGCTTACTCATCGCAACGTGCCTTAACCGGACGCTTACACTTGGGCGACAAGGATGTCGCTTTCGCTTCGTTTTTTTGGGGTTTAGGTAAAGCTCCGCTCATGGCTAATCACTTGTGGTTAAACACATCATGATCTGCTGGACGGAGTTAGCCGATTCAAATCCGGTTGGCGAGCAGTAAAGTGAATAGAGAGGCGCTCCCAGGAGCGCCTCTTTTTTTGGCGCTACTGACGAGCGGTCGTCAATAGCCAGCCTCCAGGTTATTTGTCTTGTTTGAAGCTCTGGCAGATCACGTCTAGGTCATCCCACGGCGTGCAGTGCTGCCCAGCATAACCAGAACCCGGAAGGTGCTCAAAAGCGTTCCCTCGTTGAGTCTCAGGCTGCTGGGAATGGCATGTCTTGCAGGACACAATGCCGCCAGCAAGACGCCAGCGAGTGTTCCAAGTAATCAAATCTTCGTTTGCAGTCATGACGTTATCCGGTTGCCAGCCCTCAATCATAGAAGGTGTAGCAGAAAAGCTGGCCGGCAAGGCGCAGAGCGCGGTCGGGAAGCTGATTGGTGATTCGAAGATGGAAGCTGAAGGTGCTGGGCATCAAGCAGCTGGACAACTGACTAAAACCTACGGCGATACACTGGATAGCGTATTCACGTTCGTTAAAGAAAAACCAGTCACTGCACTCGCGATAGGTGCTGCAGCGCTGATCCTGATCAACCGCATTTGTCGTCGCTGAACGAGTTGGAGGTGTCTCCAACCTGGTGACACTTCCTGCTAAGTTGGGCTTACTGTGAGCTGATCCAACCTTCAAGTTTTTGCAGTCTGCCCATATCGAGAAGTTTCTGTTTTCCGGTTCCCAGAAGCGTGAAGAGCATTTGTCTGTCCTCTAGCGAGGGAAACCACTCAGCCATCTCGACATTGCTGTGCTTAGAATCGCTTAGAGTCCACTTAACGATCATGTCGGAAGCCGCTCGGTAATGATCGGCCATGAAGAAGCGTTTGCCTTCTGATGCCCAGCCTAGCTTCGCCAACTGGTCGGTAACGTCGCATATTCCAGCGTCACCAAAGAAGTCGGTGGTATCAGGATAATGAATACCTGCAAGCGACACTTTTGCCACGCTCGTATCTCTGTTGAAGTACGACAGAAAATGCCAACCGCCAGTTGTACTCCCAGCGTGCGGAAAGTTGATCGCCGCCTTGCCAGTGATGTAGTGCGTGCGGGAAACGCGTTTGAGATCAAAATCGAAAAGCGGCTGGGTCATGGGAGTTTTTTGAGCCGGGCCAGCCCCTGTTTGATATGACCAGCGTTCTCACCAATTGTGTAAAGCGCACCACGGACGTTGTCGCCCACTTTCGCATGTCCCTGGGCTTCCACTTGGAGGGTCAACTCCATGAGCGCAGCTTCGAGAGCGAGCTGATTTTGGTACATCCTTTCCAGCACATCCGACAACGAGTATTCCTTTGGCATTGATGTGGCCTCCTTCAGGGAAACTCAGCATAGCGCAGCACAAGAAATGAATACGTATCTAGACAAGGCGAGCTGTCAGACTACTAGCAGTGGATGGGCAAATGGCCTTAGAAAATATGGGTAGAGCCACGATAGCCTAGAAAGCTATCGCGGTTGTTCTGCGTTTAGCGGTTAGCGTCGGCCAAGCCAGCCTCGATGAAGCGAACGGAGCTCTCCATAGCCTGCTGAGCTTCAGGCAGCATGGTGGCGTAGAAGTGCCAGGCGTGGAACATCGCTGGCCATACTTCCAGGTTCACGCGAACGCGGTTATCAGCCAGGTGAGTTGCAAGGCGCATTGCATCACTCAACATCAGCTCGTTCTCGCCGATCTGCACCAAGATCGGTGGAAGACCGGTGACGTCCGCGAACACAGGTGAGGCCAGAGGATGATTGGCCAATGTGTCGCCTAGGAATGCTCTGGCGAGGATGTCCAAGACAGGCTTGGAGTTCAGAGGATCCAGGCCTTCACGGTTGCTCATGGAAGCACCGGTGTGTTCAAGGTTCGCCCATGGTGAGATGGAGGAGCCAACCGCAGGCAATGGAAGCCCTTTCGATTTAGCCGCGACCATGACGCTGACAACCATTGCGCCGCCAGCCGACTCGCCAGAAAACGCAATTTTGTTAGCCGGGATTTTCTGCTCAAGCAACCATTCGTAAGCGCGCAATGTGTCGTCAATAGATGCTGGAAACTTGTGCTCAGGAGCGAGGCGGTAGTCCGGCATGTACACACGAGCACCGAGCATTTTCGCATAGTTGCCGCCGATACCGTGGTAGCCGTCTGGACGTCCTACAATGTACGCGCCGCCGTGGATGTACATCACGACCGCGTCGGTTTTGATCTCGTCCGGAGTAACCAGTGTGCCGGGTACGCCACCCATGTCGACTGCTTCGAATTTAACGCCAGCTGGCGCTGGATTTTGCGCGAGCATTTTTGCGTAAGAGTCGCGGATGTCGCTCATTTTTGTGGTGGTATCGATTCCCTTAAGAACGGGTACCAGATCGCTAAGGCTATTGGCCCAGGTTTGGACGGCTGCTTGGACTTTGGTGTTCATAATGACCTCAATTGATCGCTGGGAGTTGATTAGCTAATTGAGATACTATGCTTACTATTGGGGAATAGGGTTCCCCATAACAGGTGCTAAGCCGCCCGAGCGTTGAGACCACCGAGGCCGTATGGAACTCCATAATCTGAATGATATCGCCGCGTTTGTAAGCTCGGTAAACGCGGGAAGCTTCACTGCGGCGGCAAAGCAACTTGGCCTCACGCGCTCTGCGGTGGGGAAGTCGATAGTCAGGCTTGAGGCTCGTTTACAGGTACGTCTACTGAATCGCACTACGCGTAGCTTGAGCATGACCGATGACGGCCAGGTTCTTTATGAGCGCTGTGTGGGCGTTCTTCAGGATCTGGATGACGTGGAGGATGCTCTTGCGTTTCGTCGTTCGACACCCAGTGGGCGACTGCGGATGAGTTTGCCTGTTGCGTTGGGCAGACTTCATGTCCTTCAGCACATTGAGTGCTGTCTCAAGGATTGGCCCTCCCTGAGCGTTGATATCACCTTCTCTGACAGGCTGGTCGATCTGATCGATGAGGGATTTGATTTGGCCATGCGCATCGGGCCACCGAAGGAAGATTCTCGGTTGCTAACGCGCACTGTGGCCTACCAACAAATGATTACCTGCGTTTCACCCAAGTATTTGGCTGAACATGCTGAGCCTAGAACGCCTGAGGATTTATCCGAGCACCAGTGCCTGCATTTTGTGAGCGGCGGCAGACTGCTTCCTTGGAATTTCCGAGTAAACGGGCGATATGTGCCCGTTACTCATGGTGGAAGACTACAGATGGACAGTGCTGAGTCATTACACCAGTCAGCTGTAGCTGGCCTGGGCATCGCGACTCTTCCTTCCTACGTGGTGAACGACGATTTGAGGAGCGGCAAGCTTGTTCAATTGCTCGCTGGGTATGCAGAGGCCGCAGAGCCTATTCGGGTGATCTACCCTAGCAAGCGGCACCTCTCTCCAAAAATTCGACTCTTCATCGATAAGCTCGTGGAGGCTTGGTCACCATGCCCACCATGGGAGCAGCATTCTGCGGAAGGCATTCACTCTGCATGACCCGTGACCTGCTGATTAACGGCCAGTATGCTTTCGAATGCAGGGGAACATTCCAGGGGCAACCTACGAGGGAGAGTTTGTGGACGCCAAGTGGGACGGTCACGCCTGGGTAATGCTCGCGGATGTGCTCTGCGACCTATCCATCTTCCGAGTAAGCCCTGCGTTATATCCAGTTTCTGTACGAAATCGAAAGCGAAGTCCGCGATCTGGAGCCGGATTTAAGGCGTCGAATACGACAAGAAAAAGCTGTACGGGTGATGAACATGCTCCATGCCTGGATGAGCGCCCAGCGCGATCTGGTGCCCGAAGGCTCAGCCATCAGCAGAGCACTCGATTACAGCCTGAAACGCTGGGCAGCGCTATCACGCTACATCGATGACGGGGCAGTACCCATTGACAACCATTGGGCCGAAAACCAAATCAGGCCATGGGCTCTTGGGCGCGAAAACTGGCTCTTCGCTGGATCACTGCGTAGCGGCAAACGGGCGGCGGCAATCATGACCTTGATCCCGTCTGCGCGGCTGAATGGTTATGATCCATATGCGTATCTGAAGGATGTTCTCACGCGCCTACCGACGCACCGGGCGAGTGAGATCGATCAGTTGCTACCGCATAGTGGGTGACCAATTAATCACAACTGGTAGGGGTAGTCAGTATTCCTGTCGCTATAGCATCTCTGTACGAGTTAAACAGCCGGAGAGTGACGGGGAGTACGATGACAATTCAGACACCACAAGACACCGGTGACCAGAAGTGCAATCGCCGCAATTTCATGTAAGTCGGGCAGCCGATGCTCCCATAGAAATCCAAAAACCAGCGCCGCTAACGTCTCAATCACGAGCACTTGTCCGCTTAGTGCCAGTGGTAGAAGTCGGCTCGCCTGATTCCAGCACGCATTACCCACAACCGAAGATAAAAACGCTACGCCACCGGCTACCATGACAAAGTGTAGCCATTCGGAGTTGTCATGCGTTCCGACCTGCCAGCCCAGGACAGGTACCGCCAAAAGCAGTGACTGAGCGCCAGTCATGACCCCTGTCAGCAGTGCCCAGTCATGGGCGGAAACGCTGGTTACCTGAGCCAGCCGCCGAGCGTTGCTCACTGCGAACCAACTCCATGTCACTAACGCGCCCGCTGCGCATAGAATTCCGGCCACGTTTGTCAGTATATCTGGCTTGTCGCCGTTGATCAGTGCGTGCCAGCTGATGAGTACGACCCCGCCCACAGCGCAGAACAGCGAGGGAGTGAGCTTGCGCAAAGAAATTGCGTTGACGTCATGACGACCTGCCAGCGTGACGAACACCGGAATGAGTCCGACGATCAGAGACGTTGTGGCAATGCCAACCAACTGCACACCGGTGCCCACTAGCGTGTAGTAAATGAGGTTCCCAATCAGGCTAAGCCAGAAGAGTGACTTCCAGTCGGCGGTAGTGAGATTGGCGCAAACGCGCCTCCAGCGGGGCATAAGCAAGGCCACCGAAATCGCGCCGTAGCAGAGAAATCTCAGAACGGCGAATTGCAGGCCGCTCAGCCCCGGGGTGAGCTGGGGGCCGAGGAAGATCACTCCCCAACACAGGCCCGCGCAAACTCCGTAGACAATGCCCTTTAGCAGTAATCGATCAGCAAGCATTTCATCCCCGCTCCAAAGCGTTATGGGTAAAGTCTGGAGCAACTGATTCGGGGAGTATTGTCGGTAACTGCGGGATTTTTTACCCAGACTGTTTTTGCGTTTTACGATAAACCGCCGGGGTCGTGGCCCTCACGCGCTGCATGGCACGGGTCAGCGATGCCTGGTCGCTAAAGCCGGCACGCAAGGCAATCTCGGATATGGTCAATGAGGTTCCACGCAACCATCGTTGAGCTTCTTGCAGGCGTAAATCAGTCAACCAAACTTGAGGACTCATCTCGAACATTAGCCGGAAACGTTGGTGCATCTGACTCATGCTCATTTTTGCTACTTGAGCCATGCTTTCATTGCTCCAGTTCGCTCCAGGATCCGCCTGAATACGTGCGATCAACTGCTTCATGGGGTCTGGAAAGCGGGAGATATCCGGATTTAGAGACGATAAAAGCAGAGGCCCCAATTGGGAGGCCGCGATGGACAATTGTGCATTGCCGATTAGCTCAGCGAACTCTATAAGCCGACGAGTAGCGGGGGAAATGGGCACATATATTTTCTGAGCAAGACGCTCGATCTGGAGCGTTTCCATAATCGTCGGCGCACAGTCCAAAACTAAAAAACGGCTATCAAGGTTAGTCTGCTGCGAATGGATCGAGCCAGGTGTCACAAGCGCTGCCAATGACTGATCAATGCAGCCGCCGCGACCGTTTACGTCAATTTCCATTTCGCCACGAATCGGCAGTACCAATTGAGCATGCTCGTGGTGGTGGTGACGGTCTTCCCTCTCATAGCTGCGAACTTCAAGACTAAGAAACATTACTGCACCTTCCGGCCCGTCTGGTTATCCAAGGTTGACGTCCCAAAACGCCCAATGCGCGCCCGCGTTAGGTCAGACTTGCCACTGATTCTAACATCTACGGATCAGCCCGTTGGTCGCACAACCTGTATTGGCCATACACTTACGGAACAACAGCGTATCAGGCCGGCATACAGGCAAATCATGTCAAGAAGGTTACTTAAGCCACGATGATTATGTGGGAATAATCGCAAAGTCGATTCGACCCAATGATTTCAAGTACAAAGATACGACTGTTCCCTTGTCGGGTGCATTATCCACCATGACCGTGCCCCCAGCGTTCTCTGCGAACTTACGGACTTGCGATAAGCCCAAGCCCGTACCTTTTCCTCTTTCCTTTGTGGTGAAAAAAGGATCAAAAATTTTAGCCGCCAGGTCATCTGGTATACCTGGCCCGGTATCAGTGACGCTGAGCACGACGTAATTGCCTCCAGCCAGTGTTACGTCATCATCAACCCGCATCAGTCGCGTTGAAATGCAGATACTTCCTGCTGGCCCGAGCGCATCCCTGGCATTTGTGAGAAGGTTCAAGACAGCTGCATTCAACTGGGCTTCTTCACACATCACTGCGGTGTCGGGGGCTGACAGGTCGAAAGTCAGCTCAACACTTTCGGTCGCGGTGCGAGACAACACATCGCGCATTGCATCAAGTCGAGCATTAACGTCAACGCACACCAAATTTGGGCTGTCGAGTCGAACACAAGAAAGCAGATGATTGACCAACTGCCGTCCCTGTTCGACCGCCTGCAATCCGGTATCACTAAATTGCTCGACGGCTTTTGGTCGTCTGGCGCGCAAGCGGATCATCTGCAAACTTGCGCTTAGCGCTTGAAGAATATTGTTGAAGTCGTGCGCAATACTGGCCGTGACCATTCCCAAGGAGGAGATACGCTTGGCGTGACGCAGTGACTCTTCGGCCACTTGATTAAGTGCATTCGCCTGAGCCAGTTCTTGTTCAAGCATTTCTGCTCGACGCTCTATTTGATGTCTGAGCAGGCGCAATTGCAACAACGAAGCGGTCTGTCTCGCCAATGCCAACAATGCCGTGCGCTGTGGTGCTGTCAGGGTTCGCGGCTTGGTATCAATCACGCACACCGTACCCAGAGCGTGCCCCGTATCGTCAATGATAGGAGCTCCCGCGTAAAAGCGAATGTAGGGCGGGCCAAGCACCAGCGCGCTGTGTTCAAAGCGCGGGTCGAGTCTGGCATCTTCGACAGTCAACACATCGGCGGGAGCCAGGATCGCGTGCGCGCAAAACGCCAGATCCCGATGCGTCTCCCTCACGTCCAGCCCGACGCACGCCTTGAACCACTGACGTTCTCTATCCACCAGAGAAACCAGCGCGACCGGTACTTCACACAAGGTGCTCGCGAGCACGACGATATCGTCGAATTCTTTCTCCGGAGCTGAGTCCAGCACCCCGAGATGCTCTAGCGACAGGGCTCTTTCATCCTCGTTCGGAGGAAAGGGGGCAGGAATGTGGGGCATCTGATTATGCATCGCTGAGGGCAGTAGGGCGATCATGCTGTTTTGATAGCTTGGACAGCAAGAAATTGTTTCTCCATCCGAACAGCGATGTATCTGTTTCCAGATAGCACTCGAAGGGCCGGCGACGAGTGGTAGTCGTCAACCGTGGAACTCCCGGTCGCAGTCGCCAGTCAATTTTTCTGTCCAGATAGGACACCTATTCCTAACCGGGAGACAGCCATGAGTGGTACTTCAGACAAAATCAAAGGCCTGGCCAACGAAGCTATCGGTAACGTGAAGCAAGGTGTCGGCAAAGTCACAGGCAATGAGAAGCTACAGGTCGAAGGTGCCATCCAAGAAAAGAAAGGTGAAGCACAGCAAGTGGCTGGCAAGGTCAAAGACGCCGTAGACAAAAAGTAGTTCTAGGCGGTAACACCGTTTCGCTGGGATGGCTATCGGATGGTAGCCATCGCAGTTCACTCATTCTGAGCTTCCAACTTATACGAAGGTTTAATCAATCATGAGAAGTGAGCAGGTAGAAGGCGTTGTAGAAAAGGTTGCCGGTAAAGCCCAAAGCGCAGTCGGAAAACTGCTTGGTGATTCGAAGCTGGAAGCCGAAGGTGCGGGACGCCAAGCTGCCGGTCAGCTGACTCAAACCTATGGCGATGCCCTGGACAGCGTATCCACGTTCGTTAAAGAGAAACCAGTTGCTGCAATCGCGATTGGTGCAATTGCTCTGCTGGTTCTAGACCGTCTCTTTCGCCGCTGAGTAAGGAAAAGGACGTTTCGACAGGGGTGCTCCATTTAACTTTTATCGCCTCCGTCCCCTAGAACTGTCCATCAGCGGGCTGCGGGGGTACGAGGGCAGGTATGCACAATTCACTTCCATCCAAGCAGCACGTCCAAATTACGACGAGGCTATTGGGCCACAAATCTCTTGGAAGGGTGACTTGGGGTCAGTAGCAAGCGGAGCACGCAGGCGGGAGGATTGAAGCCCACATGGCCAGGACTCGGCAACATCGATGCTTGGTTTACGACAGCCGTCCTCGTAGAGGCCCGTTCGAACTTGGCTCCCTAGAGCGCTTTCAGGAGACGCTCAAGCGTCTGATGTTCCCAAGTGCTGAGCAACGCTATTGGGTCAGTACCAAAGCGATCTCCAGAGTCAAACGACCAGCGTCGCCCATCAGAGCTGATGCACTCTTCGCAGTAGTCGAGCGTGTCACATTCGTTGTAGATCGATATCCGCCAACCCTCGACGCTCACCACGAAATGGCCCGCATAAATCTCATCCCAAGACGGCTGACTGACCCTGGTCATCGACCGTCGCTCGAAGATGACCTCTCGCAATAATTGGCATACCTTTCTCGCTGAGATCTCCGCCGTAGTGTTTCCGCTAACGCTACCTACTTGGGATGAACGAGCTGCGGTTCTGGCCTCTTTCAGCCTTTGCTCAGCGTACATAGCCGGATCATCGTCTGGCGGAGGGTAGCCTGCTGCTGCGAGAGTTTCGGCGCGCTCCTCAATGAGCAGACGTTCGGGATCTCGAGTGACTTGATAAGCTCTGCCCGGCACGCGCCAAGTGGAGTCCATTTGTGGCTCCCTAGTGGCTGACCGGCTTACTTTCCAATCGGCTTCGTCGGTATCTTTCGAAAGCAGCCGTTCACCACAATTGGGCACGTGGTTCGCGATTTCATACTCACGCCAGTCCACCATAGCTCCGGCATCAATGCCGAGCGTCTTGCGCTCAATCAGCCAGGCAACAGCGTTAATGAACTGGCCGTGAGAGTACGCAGCGATGTTTTGGGCGGGGTGCTCTGCAAGACACTCCAAGAAAGACTGAGCTCTAGCTATGAAATCTAGAAATGACTCAGCGCCTTGACCATCCGTGAAACCAGGATCTGCTTTGGCCCAATACGCCTCCACCCATTCGCGCCGATCAGCGACGGTTGTGCCAGTGCACCGCGCGGGTTCAAGGTAAGTGAATTCTTGGATGGGCCAAGTTTCAAAAGGGATATGAGGAAACACCGCTGCGGTCGCCATAGCGGTTGAGTGCGCTCGGGTGAAAGGCGAGGCAACGATCAGAGCCGGAGCATGGTTGAACGACAATGCCACCAGCTGCGCTTGCTCAACTCCTCTCGGGGTCAGAGTAATGGTCGCATGATCTAAAGTGGCTTCGCCCGCGTTCGCAGCGCTTTCTCCATGTCGTATTAGTCTCACATGCTTCATTTACGAACTACTCGCACAGATTCGGCCATCATTTCTCTTCGATCCCCAAGGTTACTGGTACTCAACCTTCAATCAAGAAGCCTCGACAGCAATCCCTCTATCTGGGTGCCTGCATGCTTGAATTTAAGCTCTTCGAGCTTAGCTTCCCTTCGTTCGCCGGTGAGCAAGCTGAGTCCGTGAAGCGCATTAAGCAACTTCTGAGACTCACCAATTTCCGAACGCAAAGTCAGCCAGGCAGTGTTCACTCGACGAGCTAACTCGTCGGCCTCATGGCTCAAGCGTTGTGACTCAATTAGCTTGTTAGCGTTGGTGGTGGCCTTAAGATGACCTAAAGCCTGCTCAAGTTCGTCCAGTAGCTCGGTAACAGCCTCCGACTGGTCAAGTGACACGGGGCGCCCCTCTACATAAATCGTGTCCGCCTGAACGCAATAGACAGCTAGTGGCCCTTCCTTACTCAATTGCCACCTAGCAAGTGACCAGCCCGTATTGTCCACCCCGCGACTGCACCTTCCAACAGAAATATGGACAGACAGGATGACTGCACTCCACTGCTCAGGGCTGAGGTATACCTAGTTTCTTCCGTCGATGGAAATAACCAGAACAAGCGGAGCGCGCAGGCCTGTAAGGCCGGAGGCGCGAGGATGGAAGCCCAAGGGGCCATGACTTGGCGTCAGCCATGGCATGGTTTACGACAGCCGACCCGATAGGGCGCGCCATAAACCGCGATTTGCTTAGATTGCAGGATTGCTGATGTTCTGCAGACTTATGTATTCCAATATTTTTGGACTGTGCTTCTGGCAACGCCGAGCTTTTCAGCGATTGTTTTCCTGTCGAAACCTTGCGCTTTCAGGGCTCGAATGTAAATCGCATTAACGGGCCGCTTTGGCTTTCCCTGGGAGCGCTTGATGAGCTTTCCATCACGGAATTGCTCCTCTACCAACTGCCACCCTCCGGACATCTCGAATTCCCTGATTCGCAGGGCAGTACGTTGCAAAGCCTCGGATGGAAGTTCGTCACCTTGCGCAGCAATGGCGAGAGTGACCATAGTCAAAAGGTCGAGTCCTAGGTAGTCAGCGATCTCGTCCAGTTTCTCCAGCGTCGCATTCGCTCTGGCTTGCTCAAGCTTCCCCACGTACGTTCTGTGCGTTGCCCCCGCCAACTCTTCGTAACTCAACCCCTGATGAGCACGAGCTCCTCGCAATGCTCCTGCCAGCGCTTCTTTCAGATGCATGAGTCGGATCCTCAAAACTGAGGATAGAGCCACGGCAAGCGTGTTTCGATAAACAGATCATAGTGATATTATCGTGGCATTAGGTTTGTCAGGCGGTCGTCGATCAAGGCGCCACGGTGTCAGGAGCGATGGTTGATCAGGAGAGCGGGTGGTGGGACATGGCTCGGTGGCCTTGATGCGAGCCGCTCCATAGAGCGTGCATTGGATAGCCTCCGCATGCCTACCTGCAACCATCATAGAAGGCTTCCTGGCATGAACTGAATGCGGTTTTTTAAGCGAAGGCAGGGATCGGTAGTAATGAAATTTGATTGCGTGAAGTTTTCTGGGAAAGTCGATTACGTTCGGCATACGGATCGTATAAGTGGAGGGTATAAGGCTAATGTCAGTATTAATGGGGCCGTGATACCAAAACTACAGCTGACGAATAAGTTTTACGAAGAACTGGAAGCTGGCGAAAATGTGACGTTGTACGGCGTTTTTAAAAATAAAAGTAAAAAAGAAGAAAACGACGGATTCATATATGGACTTCAGAAAGAGAGTGGCGAAAAAATGTTCGCGACTCACTACAGATATCAAGTTCCTATTTTCATGGCGTTTACGGCTGCTATAGCTTTTTGCCTGACATTCGTTGCAGGCTGGTTTGCATCAATATTTCCAGTGCTGATGCTCTTTGGCAAAGATGATCCGAATTACATGCATAACACTACTGTATTTGCGACAATTGAAGCGACTATGGTCGCTGCTTTTTTTCTGTGGCGGGCTTGGCTAATGTTCAGCGTTACGGCGGATCCAGAAAGCTGGGAAACCATTGAGCCAGCAACTCTTTCGAGCCGCTTCAGTAAGTTTTATAAGTAAAAAGGATTGCAGTGGGTGGGGTATGCGCCACGCTTGCCCCCTCGCTAGAGAGCGCAGTCAGAATCAAGTCTTGCTGCGCAGGACTATTCTTACCGTGCAGTTCAGAAGGCAAGCGGAGCGCGCAGGCGTGTGGGATGGACGCCCGAAGGGCCGAGACGTGCTTGTTACGGCTCGGTTCACGACAGCCCCCGCCGAAGGCGGCACGCCAAAACACCGCTCCTTGTCAAAAGGAGGTTTAAATGACCTGCGATTTACTTCGCGAGCGTGAAAGAACCAGGAGAAGGGTTCTGTGGGCCCTTGCATGCCTCCGTCCTGGCGATCCCACTGCATCCGAGCTCCTTGCCACCCTTGATGAGCTCGACGACCTAGATCTAAAAGCTACGTCCTCTACTCAGAAGCCTCTCGAACTCATTGAGGTTCGTAATTCTGTCTCGGTGGAGCGTCATCACTCCGGAATCGACATCATCTTGGAACATACCATTCCGCAACCCTGGAGGGAGCGTTTCCATCAGGCAAGCATCGGGTCGACCAGGTTGGTCGATGGGCCATACGCCTCAGGCTGGGATAAATTCCTGGCGAGTTGGGAAGCAGAGATGCGACACCTGGAGCAGCACCGGGCCGCAAGAAATAAATCTAAAAAAGACTGAGCGGGTGAGGGCATGGGACAAGACGATGACACGGTGTACTGCGATATCCAGACGCCGCTAGCCCAGGGCCGAGAGCTTCTGGAATTAGTAAATGCACTCCGAGAATCAAGAGCTCATCCGCGTCTCGACAAAGTCTTCGAGCACATGCAAGACGAACTCAGTTCGTCCATCGATTTCGTCGAAAACCCATCAACCAGGAACTCGTCTGGGCCGACGCACCACTGAGCATCGGCACTAGAGCAGCAAGGAGGATATAGGCTAAGGCCAGCGTACTAGCTGAAGCTCCTTGATTCGAATCGCCATCGCAATATCCGAAACCCCAAATTGAACAGAAAGTGGAATCAAATTACGGTTGTTGAACCGGGCACACCTTGCCAGCGAAATCTCTCGATCAAGCGAATCCCTTTCTGCGTTCAGAAGCGACCATGGATCTGAAGGGTTGAGGTGGTAACAGGTGGTATCGGTGAAGGGGAAGGGGCCCTTCATTTGAAATTGAGCAGCAAAAGCATCCAGTAGAAGTCGGGCTGGTATCAAAAAACACGCCGCAAAGTAATCAGCCTCCCTTTCCTTGGGAGGGCGTTGTCCTCGTGCCGATCCGTCCAAAGGCTTGTCACGATGCATCACCTCATCTTCATGAAGCAAAAAGTGACCGACCTCATGAGCGCCGGTGAACCGGATCACATTTAGTGGGAATTCGGTGGAAACTGCTATGCGTCGAATCGAGCGATTCATTAAACCAGCAGCCTTGAAGCTCTCTCCCTCTCGCCCGAACAGTGGAGAGCCCAGGTCAGGAAGGAGCTGGTAATCAAGTCCTAAAATATGGGCCGCGACCTCAGGTGCCAGCATCTGAAATGGCGTCAGGTGTCGGTTTGGCCATAAGCGTTCTTGGTTGTCCCAAATTTCCTTATGAAGACGATGGGCTGCTTGCTGAATGCTTTCACGGTTCATAGCTTTGTGCACCATATGATGTGCTATTTTAGCATCCTATGCACCATATGTAGTGTTGTCAGCGACCTGTAATGCCAGGGTAATGTCGGGGTAAAGAGGCGAGTGGGCTCCCGGTACTCGTGCGCTGGTTACTCCAGCCCAGAACCCATTCCGGTGCCTTTTCTGTTGCGATCCAGACTAGCGACTACCCTAGCTCAAGGTTTGCGTTCGCAGCCACGCTTTCACTTTTTGCCATCGGCCCACCTCGGAAAGCTTTGACCTTCCTGTATCTAGAATCTCAAGCAGTCGCTGTCTCTCCGCACGAGAGGGAAACCAATCATCAATCTCGACGCTGCAGTGGATAGACTCGCTCAGTGCCCATTTCACGATCATGTCCGCAGCGGCTCTGTAGTGATCTGCCATGAACAGACGATAGCCATCCACAGACCAGCCGCGCTCCGCCAGCTCATCGGTCATGTCGATGATGCCCATGTCGCCAAAGTAGCCGGTAGTGTCAGGATAATGGATCCCCGCCAACGACACCTTGGCCACCCCTGATTCTCGATCAAAATAGGAAAGGAAATGCCATCCACCGGTGGTGCTTCCAGGATGTGGAAAATTGATGGCGGCCTTGCCTGTTATGTAGTTTTCGCGGGATGCGCGTTTGAGGTCAAAGTCGAAGAGTGGCCTGTTCATGGGCAAGCTTGCCTCCACGGGTAAGCTAAAAAACGTCAGACATGCCTCTCCACGTCAAAAGTAATTAGCGGTATTAGCTGCGACGATACCTGAAGTATCGATAGATTCTTTGTCCAGCGGACAATGACGACGATTCAGGCACGGTAGCCACATCCTATTTAGTAGGTGTGTGCAAGAGGCAAGAGTGACCAAAGGCTCATTACGCGGCTGACGAGACGCGCTATCATCGCGCCATTAGCTCAATCGGGGCTCCCTTGACCTGGCATTCGCCTGCACCCCCATGGGCACTGAGACAAGGATGTTTGCGCGTGGACGAACTCGTTCAGCATGTCACCTTACCAGCAGAACCGAAGCTGAAAGAGCTCAAGATCCTCGCTACGCTGGTGTCAAAGCTCAACCTGGCAGACTTCCAGAACGCAATCCCAGTGATCCATGAGCTGCGTCTCGCGAATGAAACTGGCGAGTGCTATCTCAATGCTACGTTGACTCTGACATCCTCGCCCGAAGTGTTGAAGCGGAAGAGCTGGCGTATTGAGGAGATTGCAACAGAGTCGTTTCGAACCCTTCCTGGTCTCGATCTTGTGCTGGATGGGCCCTTGCTCAGCAGGTTGACTGAAGCTGAAATGTCTACGTTCCTCTTCGTCCTTGAAGCCGATTGCAAGGAGGCTGAAGGAGGGCACAAAGTTATTGCGCAACTGGAGCAAGTCGTTGAGCTGCTACCTCGGAACCAGTGGGGTGGATTGCGTCATATCCCGGAAATGACGGCTGCGTTCGTTCAACCAAACGATCCAGCGGTAGAGCGTGTTCTCAAGCAGGCTGCCGAGTTGCTTCGTTTGAGCGAAAAATCTCCTGCACTGGATGGTTATGCCGGTGGCCCTAAGCGAGCATGGCAGCTTGCTTCAGCCGCGTGGGGTGCTGTTGCTCGGATGAAACTTGACTACTCATTGCCGCCGGCCAGTTTCGAACAGTTCGGTCAGAAAGTGCGAAGCCCTAGCCAGATTGCCGATTCTGGCCTAGCAACCTGTATGGATTTGACCCTATTCCTGTGTGCAGCGCTGGAGCAGATCGGCCTTAACCCTGTCATCGTGTTTACTAAAGGCCATGCGTATGCAGGGGTTTGGCTGAAGCCTGAAGAGTTCACCACTACACTCATCGACGATGTCACGACAGTGCGTAAAAGAGTGAAGCTCAAAGAGCTAGCTCTGTTTGAAACTACGTTGCTTACTCAGCCATCAATCCCGTCGTTTGGATATGCAGTCGAACGTGGAGCCAAGCAGATTGACGAGGATGCTGAGGCCGAGTTCGAGATGCTGCTTGATGTTCGACGTGCTCGACTTCAACGTATCAAGCCCTTGGCCAGCTCCGAGGCTCAGATTGCCCGGGTTGTAACAGGCGAGTCGAGCGAGGCGCCTTTTCTTCTAATTGATGATGGTGACGATATTCCCGACGAAATGGTGAATATCGAAATCGAAGACATCGCTAAGCTCAATCCAAAAGATAGGTTGGAGCGATGGCAGCGCAAGCTGCTTGATCTCTCGCTACGTAACAACCTGCTCAATTTCAAATATGGCAAGAGAGCTCTCAAGCTTGAGGCGCCGGATCCTGGAGCACTCGAAGATATTCTCGCCAGCGGGCAGTCTCTGAAGCTTTTGACCCGCCCAGACCTCATGGATGGGGCAGACCCGCGTGAGAAAGAAATTTACGAGCAGCGTGAGCGTGAGGATGTTCGCCGGCGTCACGCTGAGGATGCCCTGAAGCGTCGAGAGGTTTTTGTCGCTCTAACCTCTCGCGAGATGGATGCGCGCTTGACCGAGCTCTATCGCGGCGCTCGTACCGCTTTGCAAGAGGGCGGAGCTAACACATTGTTTCTCGCTGTTGGCTTTTTGAGGTGGACGCGCGAAGACAAAGGGGGACAGAAATACAGCGCACCTCTGTTGCTCATCCCTGTCAGCCTTGAGCGTAAAAGTGCACGTTCAGGTTTTTCAATTGTGCTCCATGATGAGGAGCCTTGCTTCAATCCAACTCTCATCGAAATGCTTCGGCAGGATTTCCAGTTAGGCTTAGGGACATTGGAAAGTGAGCTTCCTCGAGATGAATCGGGGTTGGATATTGTCGGGATTTGGCGGCGAGTAGGTCACGCTATTAAAGACATTTCAGGATGGGAGTTATCTGAAGAAGTTACCCTAGCCATGTTCTCGTTTGCCAAGTATCTAATGTGGAAAGACCTGTCAGAAAACGCTAGCCACTTGCGGCAGAGTCCAGTCGTCCAGCATCTTCTCGACACCCCAAGGGATTCCTTTGCATCTGATACGCCTTTCCCGGATGCCAGATTCCTTGATCGTGAATACGGCCCAGCAGATGTGTTCTGCCCGTTGCCGTCAGACTCCTCCCAGCTCGCCGCCGTGATGGCTGCGTCCAAGGGAAAAGATTTTGTGCTTATCGGCCCACCCGGTACCGGTAAAAGCCAGACAATTTCTAACATGATCGCCCAGTCAATTGCTCAGGGTCGACGCGTATTGTTTGTCTCCGAGAAGATCGCTGCCCTGGACGTTGTCTACAGACGGCTCCGTGAGATCGGTCTTGGAGAGTTCTGTCTCGAGATTCACTCCAGCAAAGCGCGCAAAGCGGACGTACTAGCCCAACTGCAATCAGCTTGGGAAGCCAAGGGAGAGATTGACACGCAAGCTTGGGAGGTTGAGGCGCAGAGGCTCGCTTCTATCAGAGATAGTTTGAATATCTACGTTGAGCGATTGCACAACCGGTATCGCAATGGGTACACCGTGTTTGACGCGATCGGTACGGTCACCTCCGGTACTGACGAGCCGGTAGCTCCATTGAGTTGGATATCTCCTGAAATCCATGACCAGAAGGCAATGCTGGAAATTCGCGAGATTGGTGACCGCCTAGAGGTCAACGCTCAAGAGGTGGGGTATGAACACCTAGGCAAGCATTCACTTTCCGGAATCGGGCAGTCGGAATGGTCGCCCCATTGGACGCAACAGTTTTTGCAGGCTTCTCGTGATGTTCTGCCTGCGGTTCTTGATGCCCAAAAAGCTGCTGACGGGTTTATTGAGTTTGCAGGGTTGCCAGCAGTTCCTCATACACCTTCGGCTCTTCAAGGGTTGTCAGCTCTATCTTTGGTGCTTCCGACTGCTGCCGGCCATGACTGGCGCTTCGCCTTGCTGCCAAGCGCCCGATCGATCGCGCAGCGTCTAACCGATGGGTGTAATTGGATTGAGGAGCACCGTGATCTGACGAGCAGTTTGTCGCAGATCTGGCCGACTCGGGTTGTGGGAGAAGCCAAGAGTGCAATGGATCTTTTGCAACAGCGAAGGACGACATTAGATTCCATGAGTCCTGCTTGGTCTTCTGCCGTGATCGACACGATCCAAGATGGACTCGCCAAGTTTGCAAAAATCAAGGAGCTGACAGATCAGCTTTTGGTAACCTACACCGACGCGGTCGAAACGCTCGATGTTGAACAACTTCACCAAGAGTGGGTAAAGGCTGATGAGGCCATTTGGCCTAAATCTTGGCTTGGCAAGCGTCGTGTTAATGCCACCCTCGCTGCAGTTCAGGCAGTAGCTGGAGAAGCTGATGTTGCAAGGGATCTTTCGACTTGGATTGAGATTCGTGGTCAGCGGAAACTCATTGACGAACTCCAGCCTGGAGCCCAGTGCGGAGACGTTTGGAACGGATCTAAATCTAATCCTAGCCACCTAACCAGCTCCCTAGCTCTTCAGTTCGCCTTGGCGAATCAGATGAACAACTCTGAGTGGCACGACGAAGGATTTGATGTCGTTGAACAGGGGCATTTAGGCGAGGCTCTAAAGGCCCAGCTCTCGCGCATGCGCGCTATTGTTCGTCTCGACAGTGAGTTGGCTAAATTCGATGAGCTTGGTTGTCATACCTCCGGCCTGTGGAGAGGGCTTGCTACAGAGTGCGAATTACTTACGGCGGCATTGCAGTTTCAGGCTGAGCGGCGAGAAATAGAAGTGCGTGGTCGCCTAACCGATGACCATCCTCATGTGGAGGAGGGGCGTTGTGGCCAAACCCTGAAAGATGACTACATCCTACTCAAGAAGCGCGGCATTCTTGAGCGACAGTTGGCTGACCTTGCTGATCTTCGTGAAACTGTGCCCTTTTGGAGTGACCTGAAGACAAAGGTGGATGACGCACGTCAGGCAGTGCTGTTCCAAGGTCAAATTGCGGTCGCCTTGGCTAAGCTAGCCCAAAACCCCGAGCAAATCGCAGGGTTTAAGGGGCCATTGAGTGTGCTGCTCGGAGAGGGTAACGCTCTGCTGGAACCTGAGGGCGCTATCCACCAGTCTGGGATCGCCCTCCGTGAAAAACTTCAACAGTTGGAAGTCCGGTCAGCACATTTGACCGCTGTGGGTCAGTTCACTGAGCAGGCAGTAGCCATAAATTCAGAGCTGTCTCTTGATGAATTGAGGCAAAATTGTGAGTTGATGATCGTGTCTGAGCCTCGTCTGAGAGCTTGGTGCGCTTGGCGTAAAATCCGTGATGAGGCTTTTGCGGTTGGCCTGGCTCCGATTGTGGAAGCTATGGAGAAAGGAGCAATTGCTCTCGGCAATGTGCGTCGAGTGCTTGAAGTGAACTACGCACGGTGGTGGTTGAATGCGACCGTCGATAACGAAGCTGTAATTCGAACGTTCGTCAGCGCCGAACACGAACAGCGCATCCGTGATTTCCGAGCTCTGGATGATAAATTCACTTCGTTGACTCGTGACTGGTTACGGGCGCGCCTGTGTTCAGAGCTTCCTAGCCAGGAAAGCGTAAGTCGCTCTTCTGAGTGGGGTTTACTGCGTCACGAGATGAGTAAAAAAACCAGGCATATGCCGTTGAGGGAGCTGATGAGTCAGGCACCGGGTGCGCTGACAAAGCTCACCCCTTGCTTGTTGATGAGTCCGCTGTCGATTGCTCAGTATCTGCCATCAGGTACTACTCCGTTCGACTTGGTGATTTTTGATGAGGCCTCTCAAATTCCTGTCTGGGATGCGATTGGCGCGATGGCTCGTGGGCGCCAGGTTGTCATGGTTGGTGACCCCAAACAGCTACCGCCAACATCCTTTTTCGGGCGCGCAGAGTCTGGATCTGACGATGAGGACACCGAAGCTGACCTGGAAAGCATTCTGGATGAGTGCATCAGTGCCAACCTCCCGACTCGAAAGCTCAGTTGGCACTATCGTAGCCGCCATGAAAGTCTCATCGCGTTCTCGAACCAACGCTATTACCAGTCTGAGCTGGTTACCTTTCCGTCGCCATTCACTGCGGATAAAGCTGTCACGCTTCATCCCGTCGCCGGTGTGTATGACAGGGGTGGATCGCGAACAAATCGCATCGAGGCCCAGGCACTCGTCGCGCATCTCGTTGCCCGTCTGAGGTCGCCGACGTTCAGGCAGTCGGGACATACCGTAGGAGTGGTTACCTTCAACAGCGAACAACAAAAGCTGATTGAAGATTTACTCGATGAGGCGTGCAGGAAGGATCCGTCGTTGGATAGCTATTTCTCGGAGTCGCTACTGGAGCCCGTTTTCGTCAAAAACCTGGAGAGCGTTCAAGGTGATGAACGAGACATCATCTATTTCTCCATTACGTTCGGTAAGGATGCAGCAGGCCACACATCGATGAGCTTTGGCCCGATGAACGAGCAGGGTGGCGAGCGTCGTTTGAACGTGGCGATAACTCGAGCGCGTCAAGAGCTTGTGGTGTTCTCCACTACGCGTCCTGAACATATGGATCTCTCCCGAACCAAGAATGAGGGCGTACGAGACCTGAAGCACTTCCTTGAATTCGCCGAGCGTGGCCCTCGTGCTCTGGTGGAAGCAGATTTTGGAAGTGTCGGAGGCTTCGATAGCCCCTTCGAGAAAGCAGTCGCCGCCGCGCTGTCCAAAAAGGGATGGCAAGTCCACACACAGATCGGCGTATCGTCCTTCCGAATTGACCTGGGCGTAGTTCACCCCGACGCACCTGGTCGATTTCTCGCGGGCGTCGAATGTGATGGCGCTACTTACCACCGCAGCGCTACTGCTCGAGACAGGGACAAACTTCGTGAATTTGTGCTGCGCGGGTTGGGCTGGGAAATCGTCAGAATTTGGTCGACCGATTGGTGGATCGATGCTTTAGGGACGGCGGACAAGGTTCATCAGAAGCTCACTGCATTATTGGAGGCTTCGCGTGCGAAACAGGCGGAAATTGATGCGGTGGAGGAAGCTGAACGGCTCAAGGCTGACGCAGCAGTAGCCGAGGTGATCGAAATAGCTGAGCAGGTCGGCCAAGTAGTATTAGGCGAGGAGGGTACTCCCGTTGCCAATGATCCTGCGCTGGGCATGCCAGAACTGAAGTACGCGAGAGCGGCTGATATAGAGGGCACGAACAAGTACGTGGCTTACGAGCCCGTGAGCTATCTAGTTTATCGAGAAACAGATCCTGCCCAGGCTGTAGACAATGTGAACCCAGATCTCTTCTTTGAAACAGAGTACACGCCGCTTCTGCAGAGCATGATCGCGCACGTCGTGAACGAAGAAGGCCCAATTTTGAATACAGTTCTGGCGAGGCGTATTGCCAGGGCACACGGCTGGGTACGCACTGGAGCACGTATCCGGGATCGCGTGGATCAAGTTGCTCTCGCGCATTTCAGATCTCACGAGGAGGAGCTTGGTACCTTCTTTTGGCCGATTCATTTGCAGTCAGACTCAACTTCATTTCGCCGCCCTGGTGATGATGACTCTACGCGCAGCCTCAGCGAAATTTGCCTTCAGGAGCTATCTGCGCTTGTAGGGGAGATGGAAAGCAAAGGGCATGAGGCTGAAGCGCTGATTTACGCCGTCGCTAAGGAAGCAGGTGTCACGAAGCTTGCTCACGCTGGCCGCTTGCGTATAGAGAAAGCCATAAAACATCGCAGAGATGTTTAGTTGTCGACAGTAGCGAGTGGAATGGGTAGCCGCTTGGGGCGGCTCGCCCGATGAAATTCAACCTTAACCACGAGTCTGCTATAGAGCCTGCACCACGTTACTGAGCGTACTTTGTTTGGAGTGCGGTTAGCCTCGTTGCATCACGCTCGGTGAATGAGCCTGCGTCGAATAAAGGCTTATCATCAGCACCATCAAGCCGTTCGACGGTAACGGTGAAGATGGCATCCTTTGGTGGTTCGACCTTGCCCCAGTCCGAGAACTGATTAGGTGCGAGATTCCAGGATTGAGATTCGCCAGGTTCCAAACCACCGCTGATTGAGTAATTGAACGTTTCGACAAGCCAAGGCACTGAGCGTCCAGGAGACGCGATGGTGCCTTTGAAATACGCCCGTGACACGGCGCTGGCAGTCCCGTTATTCACCGTTATTTCGATGATAGGTTGGTTACCAAGGCCATACTCTTTAACCCTTTGATAGAAGCGAGACTTTGAAACTTGGAAGCGGGCTAATTCTTCTTTTGCAGCTCCGGATTTTTTTTGCTTTTCGACCAGCTCCTGAATTTCCGTTAACGCCTGTTGCCGCTCTTTTTCCGCACGCTCTGTCCGGATGCGGTTTGCTTCATCGGTAACCTGCTGAGCAGTCTTCCCGTTAAGCGCAACAAGCATTTCTGCGGACGCACCGTCGGCATTTTTCTTGCCCTGTAGAACCTGAGAAATATCGAGTCCCTGAAATGCAAGCACCATCACATCAGATGCGAACTGCTTGCGCTTGTCCTCAGGCAAACTCGCAGCAACCTTCGCTGCAGAGTCTTTGAAAGCCTGTTGGGAGCTACCGTCCAGCTTCGGCTCGCCACAGCCAGCTAGCATCCCTGCCATCAGCGTTATGCACATAACTCGACGCATCTGCATTCCCTCTCAGAAAATTCAGGGCAGCATATCAAAATGATGTCGGAATGCGATCTGTACAGGTAGGTGGGGCTCCTTTGACAGTGAGTCTAAAGTTTTATAGTCCTTCGCTCGGCAGCGATTTTTTAGAACCATACCAGTCACCTGAAAAATTTCAGACTCGTCATGTATGATCCGCTGATCCGCTGATGTCTGGTCTGCGACTATGGCGATGATCCGATTTGGTTGGCCTTTCGGTATCGCTATTTTTTAACCAGGTCTTTGTATAACTCACGGGCCGCAAGGATCTGATCCCTGAGTTCCTCGGGGTCAATGCGCATGCCACCGCGAGGCGTTACCTGAAGCGTCTTTAGGCGGTTCGCAGCTTTAATGAATTCCTGTTCTTCTGCCTGAACCCACGCGGGGCGCTTGTCTTTCCAAAAGAGCCAACCCATTTGCCCGGCCTCATCTTTGATCGGATGCTCAGCAGTATGTGGGAGCGGTAGCCAATGTCCAAGCAAGAAGGTGAGTCGGATCACTCTGCAAGCGGAGCGCGCAGACCAGGAGGGTCGAAGAGCATGAGGATGGAAGCCCGAAGGGCCAAGACCAGTCCACGACTGGGCTTGGTTAACGACAGCCGTCCCTGAAAGGGCATGCCACGATAACCGCAGCGTCGATGACTACCGAAAGGTGCGCTGATCAAATGATCGGGACACAACTCCCTGTGCGCAAAGATCATACGTTTTGCGCAACGCTACTTCTTCGCCAGAAGACACCCCCACGTGTGTGAAGATCGTCGACAGAAAGCGTTTCCTTTCGCCGTTGCCGAGCTCAGACCAAATCCTTGGCTGTCCTTGTGCATCAGGAATCGCCAAGCGGTCTAGGAAATACTCTTCCAGGCTGTGCAGACGTTGTTGGCCATCAATCAAAATTTCACTGTTTTCGGCTAATGCCCTGCTACCGATCACTGGCTCGTACCAGTCATTAGTGAGGTAGCTCCCCAGATCCGCGCCTGACCATACAGCAGAGATAAAGCGAGACTTCTGACCAAGGTTCCACTCCAACCCGCGCGCCCACGATGGAACGGGCATGCCCATAACGAATCGCGCAGCCCACGGAAACTGCTCACGAGCGGAGGAGGGCTCTACCAGATACTTTTCCCAGTTGCCCACTAAGACCTCGAGGGGACAATGACTGACGGTCGTGGGCAGAAGACGCTGTGGCATATGGATGTGCCGGTCTGATGTTCCGCCGTCGGCGTAGCGTTTAAAAAAGGAAGTCATGGTTTTCCTGGGTAGCTCAGGTTGGTCGAAGTATTCGTGTAAGTACGGGCGCATCGCCAGGCGTCGACCGTAGCAATGATCAGCAGATCCCGATCTGTGGAGATATTGATCTGGCCGCTATCGGCCAAGGCATGTGCATAGCCCTCGGCATAGGCTGCTGCTTTGTTGAATTCGGATGTGCAGGTTGCGGATTCGATGTAGCCGATCAGCCGCTCCCATGTGCGCCGCTGGCGGTTGCCGAGAATCGTGCAGGGGAACGGAAAGGCGCCGCTCAGGCGCTGTGCGAAGTCATGTGTAGAGAGGGTCAAAGCTGTCGCTCAAAAAGGGTACTTAACTATGACAAACGGTTTCTTTCAGAAAACCTTGAGCCTGAAGTGAGTTTTTTCTGAAGATATACAAGTTTGCCCAAGCACGGCAGCTGGTACTGATGTGTTACTGGACTGTCACGTCAGGCAGGAAGCCAGGAACAAGCGTCTGTACCAATGGGATGATTTTCGTTGCGAGATCTTCCATAGCCTGTCTTTCTTACCTCATTAGTCGGAGGTCTGAATCATCCGTTGGCTTAAAGCCGGTGCTTACACCGCTATCGTTCTTAACCATGGCCGAAAGAGCGGGCATGTCATTTCTTATCAAGAGAAAAATTCATCCCCAGGTATCTTTGATTGAAAGAGACGCATCAGAGCATAAAATTTCGGACGCCTTCGACATTTGAGATATCGCATTTGCTTGGGGCCCTTATTTGGAGGGGGTAGGAGCCACATCTTCATTGAGCCACCGCCTGACTCTGGTGTGCGTAGCACTATGTGGCCGTGATTATCGCGAATGTAGCCATTCGCTATAAATCCTAGATGTAAGCCTGGATAGGAGTAGACCGAACCTTCGTGAAAGTAGGCGAGTGGACGGCCACAGTATGTATATAAGTGCTCGTCGTCATCTGTATACGCGATCGGCTTGTGTTGCATATCATAGAAATCTAGGCTCATGAGGCTCTTCATTGCAGCGATGGGAGAACAGGGCACTTGTGTGCCCCGAGCTCTGTTAAGCAGCCAAATTACTTGGCTGCTTTAGGGCGAATCACGATACGAAACGGCTGACCGTTTGCACGTCGAATCACCTTCCCGGTTTTGGTGGTGATGGTCATGCGATAGATGACCTCACCCTCCGCGTCGGGTTTTTCGAACATCTCAATCTGGGACATAAAATGTCTCCTGCTGAGGTAGGCTCAAACACAGAACTCGCTCCCTTGCGAAAGGAGCCGACAGGGGCTACCATCGCAAAGCTTTCTTCAACGAAGCGCGAGAGACATCTGGAGTCTGTTCAGACGTCTTTTCCCAAAGGCCGGTCAAGGTGCGAACTTGATCGGCTTTTTTGTTTCTGGCTTTCCACCATCTAGTCCAATGCAGGCTCAGAAGCCTCCTCGTAGCGCTAGTGATGAATATGTATCGGTGTCATTTGCAAAGCCTATCATCATCATTTTGATGACGTCAACTGCTCATGTGTTATGCTGGGTGAAAGGTGACGGGCTTGACCGACTTTTAGATTCGATGGAGATGACATGATTGATTTGAGCGAGTACAGCCAAGCGCAACGGGAGCGCCTGGTGTACATCGATTTCCGCCTCTACTTCACAGGCGCCGTCTCACGTGCGGATCTCATGGATAGGTTTGGCGTAGGCGCCGCTGCTGCCACCCGTGATTTCGCTCAGTACAAGGATGTTGCCCCCCAGAACACGGAACTCGACACGGTAACGAAGCAGTATGTGATGCGCGAAACATTCTCCCCTTTGATCGCACATGCGTCTGAGCGAGTTCTCACTGCGCTTTCGCAGGGGTTCGGCTATGGCTTGGATTCATATGAAAAGCCGCTGATCCCCCACGAGTCGGTTTCGTTGCTCAGCAAACCTAAGGTGGAGGTTTTAGCGCCCATCACCAGGGCAATTCACCTCAAACGGGTCGTTAAAATCAGCTACACCTCCGGTTCAGGTCAGTCAGAGCGAACCATCGTACCGTTCGCTATTGGTTGTGACGGTCTTCGCTGGCACGTCCGGGCGTTTGATCGGAAACGTAAAAAGTTTGCAGACTTCGTTCTAACTCGAGTGGGGCATGCTGAGCTTCAGATGGGGGAGAAAGCAGGAGACGAAGAAACGCCGAAACACGACGATCAGTGGAATCGGATGCTTGAGTTACCTATTGTCCCGCATCCCGATAAAGACTCTACAGAGATCGTGAAGCGTGACTACGACATGCTTGATGGCGTGCTCAAACTACGAGTTCGCGCCGCCATGGCGGGCTACGTACTGCAGCAGTACCACGTAGATTGTTCTCCAGATCACAGCATCGCGGACAAGGCTTACCGTTTATGGCTCCAGGATCCCCTAGCTCTTTATGGGGTAGAGAGCTCCATGTTTGCGCCTGGGTACAAAAGTCCTAAATGACCTATAACCAGCGCACTGTTCTATAACTCGATGCCATCCTTAACCGGGCTGGTTGCAGGAGGGGGCTGTGAGTGAGCATGACTCGCCAGGTTCGTTAGGGCAATTTTCATCGTCGTGTTCAGCTCCTTTCTGTATTAAGGCTTAACGGAACGGCAGCTGAGAAATTCGCCCAGCCTGTGCAGGTGGCCGATTATCGCTAGATTTCTTCATAGACCTTTGCTCTTGTATCTGCACTATCACTGGCTTGGGTTCAGGGCTAATCATTCGGCGCGCGGAGCGCTCAGCGTCAGCGGCTAGCAGCCGTCCAAGCGCCGACCTGATCAAGGAAGTGTAGCTACTTGAGTGGCAATGCGACATCGGTGTGGGTGCCGCATATCTGAGTTGAACTACCGCAGACGATTCAGATTTTATTTCGGTTAGGATGGTAGAGCCTCGGCAGGCGATGTTGGGGCTGCACTTGAACTGCTTTGAGGCTCGATATGACCATGCACTCGGACGACTTCATCGATCTTGATCGCACCTTCTCAAAAATCCCTCTAAATGCTGATCTGTCCGATGATGTTGATCTGAGTGGTAGGCATCAGAGTCGTGGGGAGCTTCACTGGACAGACTTGCTCAATCATCACCGAGTGATACTTCTATCCGAGGCTGGTTCAGGAAAAACGGCCGAAATCCAAAATGTCACTCGACAGCTTCGGAGCGCAGGAAAAAACGCCTTTTTTCTCCGGATTGAAAATGTCTATCCAGATCTGGAGGACGCTATTGAAGAAGGCACTTTCGATGAGTTTAAGAGCTGGCTTGATTCTGGTACGGAAGGCTGGCTGTTTATGGACTCGGTTGATGAGGCTCGGTTAAAAGATCCTAGAGATTTCGAGCGTGCAATCCGAAAATTAGGACGTTTAACCAAGAGTAGTGGAGCCCAAGCGCACATACTCATCACAGGTCGTAGCACAGCCTGGCGCCCTAGTACCGATTTAGCTATCTGCAAAACAGCTTTCGAGTTTGAGGCAAAAGCTCGTCGAGCTGTTCCCATACAAACTGATGCTCTTGAAAGCGCCGTACAAACGACGACAACCGAGGCCGAGCCAGATACTTCGTTTCTCGTAGTCACTCTGGACGACATCCATGACGCCCAGATTGATCGCTTTCTAAAGGCCACTGGCGTTCAAGACGTCAAGGCGTTTCTCACCGCAGTTGAGCGCAAAGAAGCCTGGTCGCTAACCACGCGTCCTCTGGATTTCATGGAGCTCGTGGGTTTTTGGCATAAGCACCAGAGAATAGGCACACGACTGGAGTTGATGAAAAGCAGCATTGACCGCCGCCTTGAAGAACGCGACCAGAACCGTGCAGAGTTCAGCCCCATTGCTCCAGAGAAACTGCGTGAAGGAGCGCGTCTCATCGCTGCCGCAGCAACGTTTGGTCAGATATCTGTAATCTCCGTTCCTGATGGCGACGCTAGTAAAAAGGGAATTCCTATTCGCGCAGTGTTGAGAGATTGGGATGACGCTGACGCTGGTGCCTTACTGGCCCGCCCCATTTTCGAACCCGGCATTTATGGAACGGTTCGGTTCCATCATCGGACTGTCCGAGAGTACCTAACTGCAGAGTGGCTCCACGAACTAATCCGAGGTGCAGGCTCGCGAGTCAGGATCGAGAATTTGTTCTTCCGTACACAATATGGTCTGGAGGTCATCAATCCTTCGATGCGTCCAGTTTTGCCTTGGCTCGCCCTGTTGGACGAGCGCATTTGTAAGCGGCTAGAAAAGGTTGCTCCGGAGGTGTTCTTTGAGGGCGGTGATCCTGGGCAGCTCCCCCTGAGCACACGCCGACGCGTGTTGCGCAAGGCTTGTGAACATCTGGCGCAGCCGGCTCACAGTTGGACGATGACCGACTATTCAGCCGTACAGCGATTCGCGCACCACGATCTCACTGAAGACATCAAAGAATTACTGACCCTTTACCGTACCAACGATGATATCGCCTGGTTTCTTTTAAGAATGGTATGGCAGGGAGAGGTAGTGGGGGCACTTGCAGAGACTAAGCAATTTGCCCTCAATGCTCAGCACAAACACACTCGTTTGGCTGCAATCCGAGCTGTTACCGACTTGGGTACAGCCCAAGACGTAGCCGATGTGCGCCTAGCGCTGCTGGCAGGAAAGTTAAAGGTTAACAGGGAATGGTTAGCTGAGCTGCTTGATGGATTTACGCTCGATACCCAATGGCTGCCCTGGCTGCTGCAGGCGATCGAGAAAAGTGCGAAGAAAGAGCGCTACAGCGGTAGGGATGCCCTAGCGTTGAAACTTTCCGCCCTTGCTACGGTTTGTTCGCTGGAAAACCTGCCCGCTCTCATTTGCGGGCTCAGAGTGCTTTTAGACAAGCCTCCTATGGAAGATCACGGTTTTAGCGTTATCTCTAAGAAATACAGCTGGTTAGCTGAGATAGCTGGTACGGCGGTGCTCCGTTTGCTTCAGGTAAGAGACCCGTTTGTGCTTGAAGAACCGGCCCTCGCGATCCTGAGCAAGCTGGCACAAGCGCATATTTATGGCGAGCTCGATACTAGAGAACTCGGAGAAGAACTCCGGGAGATCGTACCTACTTGGCCTGAGCTCGATTACAAGCTGTTTTGGTATGACGTTGTATTAGCTCGTAACGGCCTAGTGCATCGCGGGGAACCTGTGGTTAACGTTTGGCAGTTACTTGGTTTCCGGCCATTCTGGTCGCTGAATCGGCAAAATTTTAGCCTCGCCTGCGATCACATCGAAAGCCTCACAAATATGGATGATCGCCTGATGGCGCTCAGTATGGCTTTCAATATTTACACGCAGTATGAGGAGCCAACCTGTTGGGAGAGTCAGCTTAAGCAGGCAGCCGAGGCCCATGTCGTGCTTCGCGAGAAGCTTGAAATTTTGTTGAACCCACCGGAGCGGGACGTTGACAAGTGGGAGATCAAGCAAGCTCAGTGGAAAGAAGAGGCAGCCAAGCGAAAAGCGGAAGAGACAGAACGTCGTCGCTCTTGGCGAGAAGGTCTCGCAGCCGAAGTGACCCTGATAAACAGCCCAAAACCAGGCGTGATGACTCGAAGCCAGTCTTACCTAATTGAACGGCTGCTTGACGGCTCAACCTCATCTAATACTTGGAGCAGCGGAAATTGGCAATCGCTCATAACTGAGTTCGGCTTGCCAATTGCTCAAATGTTTCGTTCCGGCGCTGTTAATTTCTGGCGTGGCTATTGCCCAACTCTGCCATCCGAGGGGGCTCCTGCCAATTCTACCCCCTACCAGGTGATTTTGGGATTGACGGGGCTCGCTATCGAAGCCAGAGAGGAGTCATTGAGCTTCACGCAGATGTCTGCTGATAACGCTGAGTACGCAGCCCGCTATGCGCTGCTTGAGCTGAATGGTTTTCCGGAGTGGTTTCCCAATCTTTTCAGGCTATACCCGAGCGTCATCCGAGAAATCGTAATGCGCGAAGTCAACCATGAGCTGGATCCGCTACGTTTGGGGTCAGGTGGTAATCGTATTTTACAGAGACTTCGCTGGAGCGGGGACTGGATGTACGGAGAGCTGGTTGCTCCACTCTTAATCCTCTTGGAACAGCAGATCAGCGATCTTGAGTCGCTTCAGCTTGTGCTAAGCATCGTACAGAACTCATCAGTCCATGATGGCGTCCTGGCAGAGCTCTCCAGAAAGCGTGCTTTGGAAGAGGCTAATTTGGATATTGCGCCGACTTGGTACGCCGTGTGGATTGGAACAGAGCCGGCGCTTGCTATCCCGGCACTTGCATCTCGCATCGACTCACTGTCCTTAGATGAGGAAAAAGCCAAATTTGCCATGCTTTGCCTGATTGCGATTGTTGGAAATCGCACTTCCAGCCGTTGTAGGCAAAACTACAAAACAGTTGGGCATGCCAAGAGCCTGTATCTGCTTATGCACACTTATATACGTATTGCAGACGACATTGATCGCGCAGGAACAGGGGTCTATTCCCCGGGGCTTAGGGACGATGCCCAAGGTGCTCGTGATGGCCTATTAGCTCTTATTCGAGAGACGCCAGGTAAGGAAGCATTCCTTGCATTGCAGGAGATTGCACAGGCGCACCCTGCCGAGCCATTACGTCCATGGGGCGCATTTTACGCTCATCAGAAAGCTACAGCCGATTCACAGACGTCACCTTGGGAGCCAGCGAAGGTCGTCGAATTCCATGAGTCGCTGGAAAGCACGCCGTCTACCCATCGCGAACTCTGGAACCTGGCAATCGATCGTCTTCTGGATTTAAAGCATGATTTAGAAGATGGCGACTCCAGCTATGCAGAAATTTTGCTGCTGACCAATCAGGAGACTTCCATTCGGAAGTTCATCGGAAAGTGGTTGAGAGATCGCGCAGTAGGAAGGTACGTCGTTCCTCAGGAAGAGCAGCTTGCCGATGACAAACGCCCGGATTATCGATTCCAGAACAGCCAGACCTACGCGCCCGTACCTGTCGAACTCAAGCTCTCTCAGAACTGGAGCGGCCCCGAGCATTTTGAACGGATCGAGAACCAGCTCTGCGGCGATTACCTACGCGATGTAAGCTCAAGCTGCGGCATTTTTTTGCTAGTGAACAATGGGGGGCAGGTTGCGTGGGACTCTCCCAACAATGGACGGATTGGATTTGAGGATCTAGTTATCGCATTGCAGGAGCACTGGTTAGCCATCGCGTCGAAATTTCCGAATGTCGAAGACATCAAGGTCATTGGCATAGACCTTACTAAGCGAGGAGGAGTGACCGCGACCAAAGCCATCAAAGCTAATCAGGCGGAGGCTAGCCAGAGAGGCGAAGGATGATATGCGGCGGCTGAGGTTCTTGAAATGGAATGTCAAAGGCAGCGGAGATTTTGTAATTTCTCGATTCTGTCGCCTGGAAATTCAGAAGCGATTGCTGGCCTCAGAAGGTAGTTTCGAATCTTTTGGCTAGCGATGGGGGGCGGAATAATCGGGTCAGATATTGATGTCGCCGGCGAAAGTGAGTGAGCTGGCAACGAATTTCTGAGTGCTCGAAAGCGAATCTGATCATTAACCAGGATGCGATCATTTTCCGTGATCATGTTACTCGGTCTAGGTTAACTGAGAGCTAACCACAGTCTTCGGTAGGATTCTTGTGACCGTCGGTCGGCTGCTTTTTCTGTTGTGTGTGTCACTGATATTTTTCCCCGTGCTCACCGTCGCCACTAGCCAACCGCTCGTAGAGTTACCTAACCTATGGTGGGCTTTGCTGACGGCCATCAACGAGTCGTGATGAGCTGCTTAGCGCCGGAGCTTGACGTCCCCAGTCGGGCGTATGGGAGAGTAGTCGCAACATTTTTTTGTTGCGTTCCAGTGCGCGCAGGTGCAAGAATCAACTGTAATTAAGGCCAGCTACGCTTAGCTGTCTGATCACTGAGTGAGGAAAATACGATGACTCTGAACCTTGAATTGATTGCCAAAGAGATTGATCTAGGCTTGGTATGATTTGACGCTTGCGTGACACGGCAACTAAGCGCCAACCCAATGGGTGGCGCTTTTTTTTTAAGGACGATAAATGCTTTTCAGATTTGTAAACGCCAACAAGCTCGCTTTGCCTCTGATTTATATTTTTTTCCTAGGATGCTTGGTTGCCGCGCTTGGCTACCTTTTTTATGCCCAAGTCACCTGCCAGGACTGCTCCGTCTCTTCGATCAATCCGTCGTCCTTTCTGATGCCGATCATCGCGTACCTGAGTATCGGACTGGTGGGCATCACTATTGGGTTCACTCGCAAAACGGCGAGTGAAAAAAACGCTCTGGAATTCGAAAAGGAAATGTCAGAGCTTGGAGAGCACTTCCAGGTTTTATATACGGTTCGTCAGGGTATGCTTCTCCCTGACGGTAACCTTAATCGCCGGAAAGCGGTTGCTTACATGCACGAGCTTTATGCACCTGCGAGTTCCTCGACTGCCTCGCCAGGCGCGACCAAAGCAGACCCTTCATTCGAAAGCGGGGACGATTCTGCGACACAATTCTTTTTTTACTCAAGTTCGACCACAGACGGTGCGGGCACTAAACGAGCTGAGCATGTCTTTTACACGGGCAGATTTGCTGCAGCTGGTACGCCAAAAACGTCCAGTGCCGCTAAAAAACCGGCCACTTCCAAAGATGCAGTGAGGGCCTCAGCTTCGGTCATCCTCAACGCAATGGAAGGCTGTGCCAACGCGATCCGCTACGGCATCTATGATGAAGATTTCATTTACAACATCTACGGCAGCCAGTTTATTGACCTCTATGAGCTGACCTATGGTCTGATCAAGGCCCGGCAAATCAAGAAAGCTCGGCTCTGGGTTAATTTTGAGTGGCTCGCTGTGAAGTGGACTCTGCGTCGGAACATTACTGGTGTTATTTCCAAAGAGTCGGTGGAAACCTCTCATATCATCAACCAGTCGCTTGCCGCTCTGAAAGAACACAACAAGATCAGACCAATCACCAAAAAGCTGAAGCAGTTTGAA
Organism: Pseudomonas sp. PA-6-3C; assembly: GCF_021605825.1. Taxonomy (NCBI): domain Bacteria; kingdom Pseudomonadati; phylum Pseudomonadota; class Gammaproteobacteria; order Pseudomonadales; family Pseudomonadaceae; genus Pseudomonas; species Pseudomonas sp. PA-6-3C. The sequence continues at coordinate 3,045 of NZ_WKDV01000017.1, read as the reverse complement.
GCGAAGCTTGAGCGCAGGAAATTTCCAAGGTAAAGACTGAGGTCAGTCTAGGAAAGGTCTGCGTCATAGTTTTAGAGGTGCCCGATTTCGCGGAGAAGGGCTAAGTAAGTGCCTTTCGTCGACCAGCCTATCTTGCCGTCCTGGCAAAAATTTTGTCCCAAACGCGCCTAGCAAATTCCACGTAGGCGCTCGGCACACCTCCAAAGCAGCGCTGCGATACCTTGAGTATGTTGGCTTCCGTCGCGTAGCTGATGTATCTCCGAAATCCGAAATTTGGGAGGAGGCCCATTTGCGCGATATCGCTAGTGTCTAGGCTGTTTCGAAGTTCTGACTAAGCTTCGGCGTAATAGACGTGGTTCGCCAGCAACCATCGGCAGCGCTTGCGCAGGTGACCGCGCAAGCTGGGTATATACATCTCATCAAGCAATGGCTGGGAGTAAGCAAGATCGAGGGTCTGTCCACCCAATATCCGATAATAGAAACTTCAGCAGTACGCCGATGGCATCGCAGAGCATGTGGATCTTGGTGGTCAGGCCCCCTGAACGCGTGGTCTTGCGATTCTTCAGGCTCCTGTTTTCCCGGTACCTGAAGTCGCTCGCTTCAAAGGCTGGTATGCTTCTTCGAGCTGTAGAAACTATAATATGTATGGTCGATAAGAATTAAGGTTTACTTCGGTGTAACTAAATCTTAAGTGGTTCATTAGCTTTGTATAGCTCTGAATAAAACTATCTCTTTTCTCGCAAATTTCACTTTGTATATCAAGCGATTCTTTGTAAGGGTAAAGTTCCCCTTTGTTGAATAGTATGGTAAGTGTATTTCCGCGTTGGATTGTGTCTTTGTAGACCGAGATTAGATGCTTTTTCTCATTCTCAAAGTTTGATTTGAGAAGCCAGGAAAGTTCTCGATACGTTTTTTCAAAGTCGGAAAAATTAAACTCTAAAATTTCATCGTAGAACGGGCGTGCATCTGGCAGGTCAATAGGGAACCCATTTAACACTGACCCGACCTCAAAAAGGTCAGAATTAAAGCTGTCAGGTAGGCTTTCGCAGTAGCCACGAATTCGAGTGAAGGCTAAGTTCTCCATCAGCAGACTTAGCGAGCTTATGTCACGACTGCGTCGGTTGTCAGTGGCTAACGAGTTCTCAACAAATTTTTCAAGTTCGATCTTCTTGCGGTGTAACCAGTCAGGGGGAAACCGCAGGGGGTTGTCATCTACAGACTTGTGGTGATTAGGGCAAAGTAGTATCAGGTTGTCGTAGTCATCGATGTCCCCGCTAAAGCCATCCTCACCACGAGGCCCTTTCTTGCTTCGAGCAATTATGTGGGCTGCTTCTGAAATATTTTTGTTATCAATGTCAATATCGCATACCTGCTCCTTGAATACACTTTCAAAGCCCGGGCACATAGCACATCGCCCTGCAGCTCTGGCATACAGCTCCTTAAGAGCTTTTGGCTTAACTGCCATTTCTTGAGTCCTTGCAAAAATCGGGTAGACGAATGAGTGTAAATGCATATTTCCGCTTGCGGCAACTTGCTCGAGCGCGATGAGGGAAATGTGACTACGTATAACACGTAAAAAAGTGCGATTTCGCCGCCTTTTGTGCATCTTTCTGTCACAGCGAGTGTGCTAGCTTAAGTGCGAATCTGCAGTGTTGGTCGCCTGGCTCGGCGGCGAGGTCAGCAGATTACACCACAGTTACCAAGGAGGGATGCATGAACTTTGAGCACACCGGATTTCGAGAGATTTTCAACTTTGAGCACCACCTCAACTCTGAGGGTGGGTTTGTCATAGGCCCCTACCGAATCACTGTGAGCAAGGAGCTTATTGGTGGGGATTTTGCTCGGTCATCACGACTCGTCTTTGGTGGTGCCTTCGATTCTTCCGGGTTCAGGAACACCGTCACTGAGGAACCCTCTAGCTCTGGCACTTGGAACGTAACGGCGGCTGTAGCGGAGCACGAGGGGCTAGATCAGGCCTCCGTGCTTTTGCCCGGCAATCCATGGGTGAATGGAGCCTACGACCTATCGGTCATTCTCTCGCTTCTCACAGGTCGCCATGTGCTGGTTGGCAATGCTGCCAGGCCGTACATGCCGGTTTCAGCAGGGCAGGCCGTCACCAGCAAAAACTTCTTCCGTACCCACCCAGTGATCGATTGGGCGCTGCTTCCAGTTCTGCAAGAAGCAGGTGCTGGAGAAGCGATGGAAGCAGTGATGCTCGCAATGACTAATAGCAATGCAGGCGTGAAAATTGCGATGGGATCGGCTGCGCTCGATGGACTGAACACCCACTGGTACAGTGCCTCGGGCTCCAACCGCTATACGAAGGACGTAAAAGCGGAGGTCAAGGTCGCGGCACAGGCATTTAAGGAGTATCTGGAAAAAGCCGGTGTGAGCCAGGATCTCATTGATGACATCATGCCGCGACTGTCAAACGTTGCGAATGAGTCGGCGCTTGCCAAGCTCGCAGCCTTCTTGAAGGCCGGTGGCATGTATCCGGAAAATCCAGATGAGGGCGCGCCTAAGCGTCTCAAATGGCTGAATGTCCTTCGTAATTCCGTAGCGCATTCAGGCTCGATCAGGTTGGACATTGCAGAAAGTCCTGAGGCGTCCTTCCGGGTAGCCGGCGCTGTCGCACTGCTGCTCCAAGACATCTGCCGGGTTTACATCGCGAAGTACCTGCTCAAGATTGAAGATCAAGGTGTTGATAAGGCGCAACAGGCCGTGATGACCTTCTTTCTGAACGGGACGTACCACGGTCAAGATATCCTTTCCGAAGACTACGAGACCTTCAGGCAACGACTGATCGACCACTACGAAGAATTTGGCAATCTCGACCTTTAACGACAGGCTTGAGCAGAGAGGGCGAAGTGCTCTCTCCATGCAATGGTAGCGCTAGTTCCAGCAATCCACTTTACTGGTATCAATCACTCGGCTGTACGAATCTACCTCCCTTAGTGAGAGGCTATGGCCTTCAGGCGCGAGGATTTCGAACCCCCCAGATGAACTCATCGGTAGGGAATCCAGGTTGGTGCAGCGGGAGGGCAG
>NZ_WKDV01000016.1:0-122187 GCF_021605825.1 Pseudomonas sp. PA-6-3C | reverse complement strand
CCCCAGGAACAACCGACCACGTCGGGGGGGCAGGTGCTGGCCGCGCGGGGCGGACCAGCGACAACACAGACGGCGGGCCTGCTACGCAGGCCAGCGGGAGCAAGCTCCCTCGCCACAACAGCAGCATCAATCATAAAAATAGTTTGCGCTTCACCGACTTCAGTTCTGCCATAAATCTAATAAATCAGCGGAGAATCGCTCATGGCTCGTTTGCAACGCACCCTGTCGTTAGGGTCGGTGGTGCTGTTTGGCATCGCCTATATGACGCCGATCATTGTGCTCGGCACCTTCGGCATCCTCGCGCAATCCACCGGCGGTATGGTCCCGGCCGCTTACCTGGCGGCCCTGGTGGCGATGTTCTTTACCGCCATGAGCTACGGGCGCATGGCCTCGGCATTCCCTGTGGCCGGTTCCGCCTACAGCTATGTGCGCAAGGCCATCAGCCCCAAGCTGGGCTTTATCGCCGGTTGGGCGGTGTTGCTCGACTACCTGTTCCTGCCCATGGCCATCTGGCTGATCGGCGCTGCGTACCTGCATTCGGCGTTCCCGTCGGTGCCGCAGTGGGTGTGGGTGCTGGCCTTTATCGGTATCACCACGGCAATCAATATCATCGGGTTGAAGCTCGCCAACGGCATCAACGCGCTGCTGATGCTGGTGCAATTTCTGGTGCTGATCGCGTTTGTCGCGCTGTGCATCCACTACATCGGCGGTGACGCGAGCAAGCCGCTATGGACCATCGCCCCGTTCTTCAACGGCCAGATGCACATGCCATTGATCATGAGCGGCGCGGCCATCGCCTGCTATTCGTTCCTGGGCTTTGATGCGGTCAGTACCCTCACCGAAGAAACCCGCGACCCGCGCCGTACCATCCCACGAGCAATCATGCTGATCACCTTGATCGGCGGCCTGATCTTCGTCGGCGTGTCGTACTTCGTGCAGATCGCCCACCCGTCGTTCGAATTCGCCGATGTGGATTCGGCGGCCTACGAGATTGCCCGCAACGTGGGCGGCGACCTGTTTGTGTCGATCTTCCTGATCGGCCTGATCGTCGGCCAGTTCGCCTCGGGGCTGTCGGCCCAGGCCAGCGGTTCGCGGCTGTTGTTTGCCATGGGCCGGGACGGTGTGTTGCCCAAGTCGTTCTTCGGCACCTTGCATGCGCGCTTCGGCACGCCGGTCAACAGCATCCTGTTGTGTGCGGTGGTGGCCTTGCTGGCGTTGAAGCTCGACGTGACCACCTCAACTTCGTTCATCAACTTCGGTGCGTTCCTGGCGTTCAGTCTGGTGAACCTGTCGGTGATCTTTCACTACTGGATCGGCGCCAAACAGCGCGGTGTGCGTGAGCTGATCCTGTTCGTGGTATTTCCGACCATCGGCTTGCTCGCGGACGTGTGGCTGATGGTCAGCCTCGATCACCTGGCGATTTACCTGGGCGCGGTGTGGTTGGCGATTGGCCTGGTGTACCTGGGCTTTCTAACGCGCGGTTTCTCGAAACAACCCCCGGAAATGGACTTCCAGGAAGCGGCATAGAAGCAGTCGGCCTATTCTTATTGCAATCGGTTCTCGTTTGGGCGCATGATTTGTGTTACTGTATAACACTTGAATTGCACCCAGACGCCCCGGAGGCCTTATGAAAGCTGGTATCCATCCCGACTACCGCACTGTGCTGTTCCACGACACCGCCGCCGACGTGTTCTTCCTGATCGGCTCCACCGCCGACAGCGACCGCACCCATACACACAGTGACGGCAACACTTACCCGTATATCCCGCTCGATGTGTCCAGCGCCTCGCACCCGATCTATACCGGCCAGCAGCGCAAGACCCAGGTCGAAGGCCGGATCGCCGGGTTCAACAAGCGTTTCGCTTCGTTTGGGTCCAGCCCAAAAAAGGCGGATGCATAACCCCGACTCGGCGGCGTGCCCTACGCCGCCGTTTGCCGAATCGGCAGCACCACCCGAAAGGTTGTGCCCTTGCCCAACTCACTGCTGACCGAGATTGAGCCCCGGTGTTTCTTGACGATGCCGTAGGAGAGTGACAACCCCAGGCCAGTGCCTTCGCCGACGGGTTTGGTGGTGAAGAAGGGGTCGAAAATCTTCTGCACGGTTTCCGGCGCAATGCCACAGCCGTCGTCCGCCACTTCCAGCCAGATGTTCTCACCTTCCACGCCGTTGCTGATGGTAATGGTGCCGCGTTCCGGGCCCATGGCTTGTGCGGCATTGATTACCAGATTCATCACCACTTGATTGAGCTGCGACGCCAGGCACTCTATGTCCGGCAGCGGCATGTAGTGCTTGACCACATCAGCCCTGTACTTCAGTTCGCTGGCGACGATGTTCAGCGTCGAATCAATGCCTTGTTGCAGATTGGTGAATTGCCAGGTCTGGTCGTTGTCCACCCGCGAAAAATTTTTCAGGTCTTTGACGATTTGCACCACGCGGCCAATGCCATCCTTGGATTCGCGGATCAGGATCGGGATGTCCTCCTTGAGAAAGTCCAGCTCCAACGTCGTGCGCAAAGCCTTTAGCTGGTCGCGCTGTGGTTGCGAAGCGATTATTTCCTCGCTGTGTCGATAAGCTTCAAGCATCTGTTGCAGCTGGTTGAAGTAGCCATCAAGGGTGCTGAGGTTGGACGAAATGAAGCCTACCGGGTTGTTGATCTCATGGGCGACACCGGCGGCAAGCTGACCCAGCGACGCGAGCTTTTCCGACTGCACCAGCTGGCTTTCCAAGTGCTTGCGCTCGTCGATTTCCAGTTGCAGCGCCTGGGTACGTTGTTCCACCAGCTGTTCCAGGTGGGAGGTTTGCAAGGCGGCGCGACGGGCCATGTCCCACTTGTTGGCCAAGGTGTTGGCCATTTGCTGGACCTCAATGTTGTCGAAGGGTTTTTTCAGGATCAGCAAGCGGTCATGGGCGTGCAGGCGAAAGAGCAGGTCCTCCCAGGAGTAATCCGAGTACGCGGTGCACACCACCACTTGCAGGTCGGGGTCGACCTTCCACAATGCCTCGATGGTCTTCGCGCCGTCCCAGCCCTGGGGCATGCGCATGTCCACAAAAGCCAGCGCATAGGGCCGTTGTTCTGCCATGGCCGTGGTCAGCAAGCCCAGGCCTTCTTCGCCGCCGTACGCCGAATGCAGGTCGAATACCTGAGCCTGAGGCGTGGCGGCGGCGCCGAACAGCGCTGACTCCAGGTCGTCCAGTGCAGGGTTGGCGGCCACGCTCGGCATCAGAATCTTGCGAAAGTCTTCATGAATTGACGGTGTGTCATCAATCAACAGAATGCGCCGGTTGGGAGTCTGGTTCATGGGGCAGTTCCGGCAAGGGTAAGAGGAATCGTCAAGGTAAACACTGCGCCAAGGCCTGGCCCATCGCTGTGGGCGCTGAGTTGGCCGTGCATTTCCACGGCGGCCAGGGCGCAGCTGTGCAGGCCGAAGCCGTGGCCTTCTTTGCGCGTGGTGAAGCCGTGGGTGAATATCCGGGTCATGTTCTCGGCGGGTATGCCCTCGCCATCGTCCCTTACACTGATTTTCAGCGTCTCTTCAGCCGCCGGTTGCACGGTCAGGGTCATTTGCCGTGGCCGGTCACTGAGGTTGGACATGGCGTACTTGGCGTTGCTGATCAGGTTGACCATGATCAGCAACAGCCGGTGTTTGTCGCCCAGAATCTCCGGTACTTGCGCGTACTCCTTGACCACCGTGACGTGATGACGGCTCAAAGCGCCGGCGTTCATGCGCAGGGCGTCTTCCATCAACGCGCTGATGTTGACGGGTTCGAGCAGTGTGGAGGCGCCGGCATAGGATTGCTGGGTCGAGACGATGTCCTTGATGTGGTCAACGCTTTTGCTCAGTTGCGTCAGTTCCTCGCTCATGTCTTGCTGTTCGACTGCAATCGCTTCGACCAATTGGTTCAGGTAGCCCGGCAGCAACTTGCCCTTTTCATCCTCGCTGAGGAAGGTGCCCAGGTCGCCCTGATGCGCGTTGATCAATTGCATGGCTTTGCCCAGGCCCTGGGCCTTGCTGTTGCGCAATTTACGCCCCACCAGGTCGGCGGAAATGTTCACACTGTTGAGCACGTTGCCGACGTTGTGCAGCACGTTCGTGGCGATTTCCGCCATGCCCGCCTGGCGGGCGCTGTCCATCAGCTCGCTCTGGGCGTCCTTGAGCTGTTGCGTGCGCCGCTCCACCCTTTGTTCCAGGGTTTCGTTGGCGGCCTGCAAGGCACGATTGATCCGGTTGATCTCGGCGAAACTGCGCAACAGGCGTACCGCCAGGTACAGCAGCAACACCACCAGCAAGGTTGAGAAAATCAACAGGTAGCGGTGGTATTGATGATCAATGAGGTCGGCCGCCTGCTGGTCCTGGTTGAGGTGGGTGGTCAAGTCATCCAGGCGCTCGGCCACGGGCACTGCGGCAATTCGTTCGAGGAGGCTGTTGACCACCGGTTGCTCGCGCAGGATCAGCGAAATGTGGTTGCTGAGGATCTCGACCGGGGCCTGGAACTCAATGGGCAGGCGTTCCTTGTTAATTTCCAGTTTGCCCAGGCCCACCAGAATATCGGCGGCGCGGTCGTCGCTGGTGACCTGGGCGAACTCCAGGCTGCTGAGCAGCAGGTCGTAGGTGTCGGTGGCCACGCTTTGCAGTTGCAGCCGCCCTCCATCGTCAACACGATTGAACTGGGCCTGGATATCGTCTTCAGCGGTCGGCAGAAACGCCAGCGAGTTGCGCAGCACCGCATTGTGGGATTTGAACCGGTCTACCAGCCGCGCCTTTTCCTGGATGGCGGTTTCATACGCTAGCTGGATGGTGCGCCAACGGGGCAGGTCGACGCTGTTGTGGTAGGTGCTGCGGCTGTTAAGTTCGGCCCATATACGCGTCATTTCGGTGAGCGGTGTCACCAGCGGATCGTAGTTGTGGGTAATCGCAATCCGGGCCTTGAGCACTTCGCTGTCCCATTGTGCGTTGAGTTGCTGGAGCTGGCGGATCAGGTCCCGTGACTGGGTGTAGCTGGCTGTTTGGTCGCGGGAGGACATGAGGTACAAAAAGACCAGGGTCGAGGCCAGCAGCAGGGTCATCAACCCCAGCAACAGCTGACTGATACGGCGGCGGGACAGGCTCGGCAGTCGGCTCATAACGGCTTGCCCGCCCATTGGCCAGTCAGGGTCTTGAGAAACAGAATGATCAGGTCCTTGTCTTCCTGGGTCGGAGTGCGCCCCAGCTGATACTTGAACATCACGTCCACAGCCTCTTCCAGGCTCTTGGCCGAAGCGTCGTGAAAGTAGGGCGCGGTGACCGCCACATTACGCAGGCTGGGCACCTTGAACACATAGCGGTCCTCTTCATCCTTGGTCAACAGGTAACGCCCCAGGTCCGACTCGACCGGGTTGCCGCGGTCCTTGAAGTAGTCAGCCATCACGCCGAATTTTTGAAACATGTTGCCGCCGATGTTCACACCCTGGTGGCAGGCTATACAGCCGTAATCTTTGAAACGCTGGTAGCCGTACTTTTCCTTGAGGGTCAGGATCTCCGTATTGCCCTTCAAGTATTGGTCAAACCGTGAGTCGGGCGTGAGCAGCGTGCGCTCATAGGTGGCCAGGGCGTTTTGCACATTGGCTGCGGTGACCCCATCGGGATAGGTCTGCTGGAATGCGCTCTGGTAGGCGGGCACGGCGGCGAGGTTCTGCACCACGGTTTTCCAGTCGCTGCCCATTTCTGCCGTGCTGGTGACCACGTGTTCGACTTGCGCCTCCAGCGTGTCGACACGACCATTCCAGAACTGTTTGAAATTCAGGCTGGCGTTGAACACCGATGGGGTGTTGACCTCTACCGGTTTGCCGTCAAAACCGATCGAAAACGGCTTGTCGTCGGCGCCGCCGGACTCCAGGCGATGGCAACTGGCGCAGGACAGGGTGTTGTTGGCTGACAGGCGTGGCTCATTGAACAGTTGCTGGCCCAGTTCGACTTTGGCCGGGTCCAGCGTCGGCACGCCCGGCAAGGGTTTGAGTGCCTCGTCCAGCGGTGCGGCTGCCAGTGGCAGACTCGCGCCTAACCATAAGGTGAAAATGAGCCCTTGGGTTGATACTTCGCTCAAGCGAGCACTCCTTGCAATCGGCTATTGATCGGGCATCAGGGCAGGGTGACCGGCTTGCATCAACTGCGCAAAATCCTTTGGGGGTACGGCTTTGCTGAATAGAAAACCCTGGCCTTCTTCGCACCGCTGAGCTTGCAGGAAGTTCAGTTGTTCGATCGTCTCCACGCCTTCGGCAATGATGCTCATGTTCAGACTTTTGCCCATGCCGATGATAGCGCTGATCAGTTGCGCGTCCTGGCTATTTACGCTCATGCCGCGTACGAAAGATTGGTCGATTTTCAGCACTTCGATGGAAAAGCGCCGCAGGTAGCTGAGGCTGGAATAACCGGTGCCGAAGTCATCCAGGGCCAGACGCACGCCCATGGCCTTGATGGTGTTCAAGGTGGCGACGGTGTCGTCGACATTCTGCATCAACACGCTTTCGGTGATTTCCAACTCCAATTGGGCAGGCGGCAGGCCGGTCTGTGTGAGTATCTCGGCCAGGTTGTCGGTAAAGTCCCGCTGGCGAAAGTCGATGGCCGAGACGTTCACCGAGATGCACAACGGGCTCAAGCCCATGGCGCGCCAGGCTTGCCCTTGCTCGCAGGCCCGGCGCAGTACCCACTGGGTCAAGGGCACTATCAGCCCACTGTCTTCGGCCACCGGAATGAACTCAGACGGACTGACCCATCCGGCGCGCGGCGCAAACCAACGTATCAAGGCTTCGGCACCGACGATTTTGCCGGTTTTCAATTCCAGTTTCGGTTGGTAGTGCAGCACGAACTCGTCACGCTCCAGGGCCTGGCGGATCGCGCTTTCCAGGCCTTGCTGATGTTGCGCGCGCAGGTTCATGGTCTCGGTATAAAAGCTGAAGTCACCCGGGCCGCGCTCCTTGCTGGTGTGCATGGCGGTTTCGGCATGTTTGATCAGTTCCACCGCCGTGCTGCTGTCATTGGGGTAAATACTGATGCCCAGGCTGGCGGTGACGCTCAGGTCGTGCCCGGCGACGTGGCGGGTTGTGCGCACGGCCGTGAGCAACTTTTGCGCAATATGTTGGGTTTGTTGCGGGTGCTGGATATCGTTGAGCAAAATCACAAACTCGTCGGTCCCGTAGCGAAACACTGAATCCGAGTCTCGCACCGTCGCCACCAGGCTCTGGCTGACCTGCTGGAGCACCTCGTCGCCCGCCGGATACCCCAAGACATTGTTGATGCGCTTGAAGCGGTCGAGCCCTATAAATATCACCGCCAGTTGTGTGTCATGCCGTCGGCCCAGGGCGATGGCCTGGGTCAGGCGGTCACCCAGCAACGTGCTGTTGGGCAACTGCGTGAGCGCGTCGTATTGCAACAGGTGCGACACTTTGAGCAGTTCCTGCACGCGTTCTTCAATGGTGCGCTCCAGGCCCAGTACCTTGAGGGCGACGTCTTGGGCGAGCTGCCATTTCCAGGTCAGGGCGCTGGCCATCTGGCGGATTTCCAGGTGGTCAAAGGGTTTTTTCAGGATCAGTAGCTGGTCGTTGTACTTCAATCGCGCTTCGATGGCCTCAAAGGAGTAATCGGAGTAGGCGGTGCACAGGGCAATCTGCAGGTTGGGGTCGACGTTCCACAACTGTTCGATGGTGTGCAGGCCATCCCAGCCGGGCGGCATGCGCATGTCGATAAACACCATGGCGTAGGGCGCACCGTCCGCCAGGGCTTTGTTCACCAGGGCAAGGGCCTCTTGGCCCTGATAGGCCGAATCCAGCAAAAACGCCTGGCGCACCGGCGCCGCGGTGCCGAACAGGGCTTCTTCCAGGCTGTCGAGTGAGGGGGCATCGTTGGGATTGGCGCACAGAATCTTGCGGAAATCTTCGTGGATAGAGGCGGTGTCATCCACGATCAGAATGCGTCGGTTGGCCCGCCCTGAATCCGGCTTCATGGCGCACTCTGCATTGGCAACAGGGTTGATGGCATAACACTTCCTTCCTTGGTTTGACATCCGGGAGGAGTACGTACCGGTTGAGACAGCATAGTTGAGTTCCCTTGAAATCGACGGCAAGTTGGCGTCAAATCAGCTGCGTGGCTGCGTGCATCAAGCGCAGAAACGCGGCGGGATACCAGGGTTCAATTTAGCTCTATTACGTTTATTTTTAAGGCGCAGTAACCATGGATGAACAGCTTGCGACCCCACCCACGATTCTGCTGGTTGATGATGAAGAATCGATCCTCAACAGCCTGCGCCGCCTGTTGCGCGGCCAACCCTTCAATGTCGTACTCGCCGGCAGCGGCGCCCAGGCCCTGGAGATCATGGCGGCCCAGCCCATCGACCTGGTGATGAGCGACGCGCGCATGCCCGGCATGGACGGCGCGCAGTTGCTGGCTGAAGTCCACCGGCTGTACCCGGCCACCAGCCGCATCCTGTTGACCGGCTATGCTGACCTTGCGACGATCATCAAGGCGATCAACGAAGGGCAGATTCACCGTTACATCAGCAAACCCTGGAATGACGAAGAACTGCCGCTGGTGTTGCGCCAGGCCCTGGAGCATCAGCGCCTGGAGCGCCTGGCCCATGAGCAGAATGATCAGCTCAAGGTGTTGAACGCCAACCTGGAAAAGCGCGTGGCAGCCCGTACCAGCGAGCTGCAACAGACCGCCGACATGCTCGATCTGGCCTACGACGAGCTCAAGCGCAGCTACGTGACCGGTACCGAAGTGTTTTCGCTGTTGGCCAACCTGCGCTTGCCCAAGGACAAACAGACCAACCGCGCCTTGATCGAACTGATCCGGGTCTACTGCGCGGCCCAGTCCATCGACGAAGCCAGCACCCGCGACCTGACCATGGCCGCTGCGCTGTACAACATTGGCAAGCTGAGCTGGAGCGACAGCATGATGGTTGCGCCGTCGGACAAGCTGCACAGCACCGACCGTGGCCTGTATCGCGAGTACCCGACCCAGAGCGAATCGCTGCTGATGACCCTGGAACCGATGAAGGATGCGGCGCGGATCATTCGCCACCACCAGGAGCGTTGGGACGGTACAGGGTTTCCCGATCACCTCAAGGGCGATGCGATCCCGCCCGGCTCGCGCCTGCTTAAACTGGCAGTGGACTTCATCGAACTGCAAAAAGGCTTGATCCTTGAACGGCATCTGAACAGCGACGAAGCGTTGCTGTATATCCGCAAGTACGCCGGTCGTCTTTACGATCCGGAGCTGGTGGAAGACTTCGTGCAGGCCTGCGCGGCCTTCCTCAGCGATGTGACCTTGGGCGACCCCAGCGTCAAGGTCCTCTCCACCCGAGAGCTGGAAGCCGGCATGGTGCTGGCCCGCAACCTCAATGCCGATAACGGCATGCTGTTGCTTAACGCCGGCAAGGTGTTGAATCTGCCGCTGGTGGACAAGCTGATTGCGTTCGAGGCGATGGAAGGCGCGAAATACAGCGTATTTATCAAACAACCTGAAGAGACACCGATTCTTTCATGAGCATTTCCACTATTCGAATTGCCGCCGCCCTGCTGATCGGCAGCGACGGTCAAACCCTGCTGGTACGCAAACGTGGCACCCAGGCGTTCATGCAGCCCGGCGGCAAGATCGACGCCGGTGAGCAACCCGCCGAGGCGCTGGTCCGTGAGCTGTACGAAGAACTGAACCTGTGTATCAAACCGAGTGATGCCGTGTACTTGGGCCACTTCTCGGCGCCTGCCGCCAACGAACCGGGTTTTACGGTGCACGCCGAGTTGTTCCAGGTGCACATCGATGTGCCGGTAGCGCCCGCTGCCGAGATTGAAGAAGTGCGCTGGATCGACCCGGCCGGTGACGGCGGCTTGCAACTGGCGCCTTTAACGCGGGATTTGATCCTGCCGTTTTACCGAAAGTCGCTCACCGCATGCTGATTCGCCCACTGGGTGTCCACGACGCCGAGGCATATCGAGCGCTGATGCTTGAGGCCTACGGCGCCTATCCCCAAGCGTTTACCTCCAGCGTCGCCGAGCGCGCGCGGATGCCTATGAGTTGGTGGGAAAAGCGCCTGGACAATCCGTTGGACCGGGTACTCGGCGCGTTCGCGGCTGACACCTTGGCCGGGATTGTCGGCCTGGCCTTCGAACCCCGGGAAAAGGCCCGGCACAAAGTCACGCTGTTCGGCATGTTCGTGACCGAGGCTTATCAGCGCAAGGGCCTGGGCCGTGAGTTACTGGAGGCGGCGCTCGATGCCGCGCGACGCCAGCCCGGCGTCAAACTGATCCAACTGACCGTCACCGCCGGCAACGACGCAGCCTTCGCGCTGTACCAGCGCTGCGGTTTTATTCAATACGGCCTGGAGCCGTTGGCGGTGCGGGTGGGGATCGAGTATTTCGACAAGATCCACATGTGGCGTGAACTCAAAGGCGACTGAAATTCCATAGGGGAACCATAGTTCTGTGTGGGAGCTGGCTTGTCGAATCGTCGCACCGCTGCGATAGCATCAACTCTGTGTACCTGACACACCGAGGTGTCTGCATCGCAGCGGTGCGACGATTCGACAAGCCAGCTCCCACATTAGAGTCCTCATTGTGTTCACCTTTGTGCGTGATTAACGCACGGCGCTGACCCCATCCAAAGTTGAAAACGAGGTGTCCTTGGCGGTCAGCAAGAAGTCGCGCATATACGGCGCATCCAGCATGTCCGCACGGATCCCCGCATACAACGTCGCGAACAAGCCTTTTTCGCCCAAACGCTTGGCCTTCACATACCCACGCGCGCTGTATTCATGCAGCGCCCAATGGGGCATGCCGCACACGCCACGGCCGCTGGCGACCAATTGCATCATCATCACCGTCAGCTCCGAGGTGCGCACCTGGGCCGGCTCCACGTCGGCCGGTTCCAGGAAACGCGTGAAAATATCCAGGCGGTCGCGCTCAACCGGGTAGGTGATCAGGGTTTCGCTGAGCAAGTCTTGCGGCACGATGTACGACTTGTTCGCCAGCGCATGCTGGTTGGCCACGGCCAACATGGCTTCGTAGGTAAACAAGGGCACATAGGTGATGCCCGGCAGTTCCAGCGGGTCGGAGGTCACCACCAGGTCCAGGTCGCCACGGGCCAGGGCCGGCAGCGGCGCGAAGGCAAAGCCTGAGGCCAGGTCCAGTTCGACTTCCGGCCAGGCATCGCGGAACTGGTCGATGGTCGGCATCAGCCACTGGAAGCAGCTGTGGCATTCGATCGCCATGTGCAAGCGCCCGGCGGTGCCACCGGCCAAACGCGCAATGTCACGCTCGGCGCCGCGCAACAAGGGCAGGGTGGCATCGGCCAGTTGCAGCAGGCGCAAGCCGGCGCTGGTGAAGCGCAACGGTTTGGTTTTGCGCACGAACAGCGGCATGCCCAGGCGCTCTTCCAGTTCTTTGAACTGGTGGGACAGCGCCGATTGCGTCAGGTGCAGGCGTTCGGCGGCTTCGACCAGGCTGTCGGCTTCGCGCAATGCGTGCAGGGTCTTGAGGTGGCGGATTTCGAGCACGGGCGCTCCATGAAGATAATTTGTGATGATTAGATATATCGTGAGTGTGTCTCATGTTGCCAGTCATGTCGACCATGACCGTTGGGCGCACTTCATCAAACTGTCACGCAACTGTGGCAGCGCGCTTGTACAAACTTCATCAGACTCGCGCTCTACTGGGGTTCTGCGTTTCGGTGTTTTTCATGCGCGTGTTGTTTTTATTGGCCGCTCTAGTGTTCGGCCTGCCGTCTTTTGCGGCTTCTCGATGTGATGTCAATGTCCCGACCCAAACGGTCGACCTGGAAAAAGTCAGCATCGCCTATCAGAGCATCGGCCGAGCGTCGGACCCGGCGTTGCTGTTGGTCATGGGCCTGGGCGGGCAGTTGATCCACTGGCCGGATGAAGTGGTGGTGGCCTTGTGTGAACAGGGTTTTCGAGTGATCCGCTACGACAACCGTGACGTTGGCCTGTCCACCTGGCGCCAGGCTCCCGCCAGCGCCAACCTGACGTTCGAAGTGCTGCGCTACAAGCTCGGTTTGCCGGTGGCGGCGCCGTACACGCTGACCGACATGGCCGACGATGCATTGGGCTTGATGGACGCGCTGCAGATCCAGCAATTCCACGTGCTGGGCGCGAGTATGGGCGGCATGATCGCCCAGCACCTGGCAGCCATGGCGCCGCAGCGGGTCGAAAGCCTGACGCTGGTGATGACCAGTTCCGGCGCCGAAGGCTTGCCGGCGCCCAATGCGGCGTTGGTGCAGTTGCTGTCGCGGCGCAGCGCGCCAAACCGTGAAGTGGCGCTGGAGCAACAAGCCGATTTACTCGCAGCCCTGGGCAGCCCCAACGTGAAAGATGATCGCCAGGCGCTGCTGCACCAGGCCGCGCTGTCCTACGACCGCGCCTTCAACCCGGACGGCGTGAAGCGTCAGATCATGGCGATTTTGGCTGAGCCGAGCCGCGTGCCTTTGCTTAACCAATTGCGCGTGCCGACCCTGGTGGTGCACGGCACCGCCGACCCGTTGTTGCCGGTGATGCACGGCGTACACCTGGCCGCGCATATCCAGGGCAGCCAGCTGAAGCTCATACCGGGCATGGCCCACCGCTTCCAGGAAGCCTTCAAGGCACCGCTGCTGACGGCTGTGCTGCCGTATCTGAAAGCCCATCGCGAAGATGCCGCGCATTGGGCGCAGATTGATCTGGGCGAGCCTTCGAAGGTGCTGTGAAGTTGGTGTATGGTGCAACCTTTATGGCGCACATTAATGCCAGCGAGGTTGCCTACTATGAGTACTCCCCTGAAAATCGATTTCGTCAGCGACGTGTCTTGCCCCTGGTGCGTCATCGGCCTGCGCGGCCTGACCGAAGCCCTCGACCAACTGGGTAGCGAGGTGCAGGCCGAGATTCATTTCCAGCCGTTTGAGCTGAACCCGAAGATGCCGGCCGAAGGGCAGAACATCGTCGAGCACATCACCGAAAAGTACGGCTCCACCGCCGAGCAATCCCAGGCCAATCGTGAGCGTATCCGCGACATGGGCGCGGCGCTGGGCTTTGCCTTTCGCACGGACGGGCACAGCCGTATCTACAACACCTTCGATGCGCACCGGCTGCTGCATTGGGCGGGGCTTGAAGGGTTGCAGTACAACCTCAAGGAAGCGCTGTTCAAGGCGTATTTCAGTGATGGGCAAGACCCGTCCGACCACGCGACGCTGGCGATCATCGCCGAAAGTGTTGGGTTGGATATCAAGCGCGCGGCTGAAATTCTGGCGTCTGACGAGTACGCTGCTGAAGTCCGTGAGCAGGAAGAATTGTGGATTACACGCGGTGTGACTTCAGTACCCACCATCGTGTTCAACGACCAGTACGCGGTCAGCGGTGGGCAGCCGGCTGAAGCCTTTGTCGGGGCTATTCGTCAGATCATCCAGGAAGCCAAGGCCTGATGATCGTTCCCTTGCTCTGCGTGGGAACGCCGCCCCGGACGCTCCGCGTCCTGCCCTTGAAGTTATGACGCAGAGCGTCACAGGATGCGTCAGTCGAACTTGTAGCTGATCGCCGTCTGGACCTGGCCCTGGTTTACCTTGCCGGTCTCTTTGACGATGGTGCTGTTCGCCGCCGACCCCACCAGGCGAGTCCAACTGGCGCTGGTCAACAGTGACCAGTGGCTGTCCAGTGGGAATTCGAAGCTCTCGGTCAGCGTCAGGTTCTGAAAGCCTGCGCTGGCGTTATAGGTGCGGATGCCGGACGCAACGGACTCTTTATCATCAACGCCAAAAAACGCCTGGGTCTGGCGCGCATCAGCAAAATGCGCCATCAAGCCAGTGCTGCCGATAATACCGCCGCCCAGCGGGTAGCCCAACTCGCCGCCCAGTTTGCCGAGCACGCCACTTTGGTCACGCGAGCCGCCGACGGCTTGGCCAACCTGGGCGTATACGCGCCAGAACTCGGCCGGTGAGTACTGGACGAACCCCCCGACTTCGGCCATGTCCGGCACATCCCGCAAGCCACGCAGTGAACCGTTGGCCGTGCGGCCCGGCAGGTAATTGATATACGGGCCGGCGCTGAAACCGTTGGTATTGAGTGCGCTCCAGGTCAGGCCGTCGTCGGTGCCCAGGCTCACATTGCCCCAATCCAGATCGAAATAAGGAATCGGCCGGGTTTCGTAGCGGCTGCCTGTCGGGTCATGGGGCTCATAGCTGACGCCCGCGCCGACTTCGCCGGTAATACCTTCGGCCAATACCGAGCTGGAAAAGCTCCACAGCCCCAGCAAACCGGCGAATACAGCAGAAGTAACCTTGAACATGGAGCGTTTCCTTATCTGAACCTGCGCGCATTCACGCGCGAAGAGCGTCCCTGAGGCAAGCACTCATCTTGTTTGTAGCAAGCTACAAAAATTGTAGCTCCTGCGACACAAATCACCCTGTTTATCGACCAAAAACCCAGACCCGCTGGGCTTTGGCCAGTTGGCACAGTCTCTGCAATACCCCTGGCACAAGCGCACAGAGCGCTCCTCTTCCAGGTAAACGCAATGATCCAGTGGCATATCGTGTGCGACTTCGACGGGACCATCACCCCCACCGACGTCATCGACAACGTCCTCCAGCGCTTCGCCGGCCCTGAGTGGGAAACCATCGAACAGGAATGGCTGGATGGGCATATCGGTTCCCGCGAATGCCTGAGCCGTCAACTGGCGCTGATCAAGGCCACCCCGGCTGAACTGCTGGCGTATTTCGACAGCGTTGAAATCGACCCGGACTTCCCGGACTTTGTCGATCACGTCATGGGCCTGGGCGCGACCATCGAAGTGGTCAGCGACGGCATCGAGCAAGGCATCGCGCGCATTCTGTCGCGCAACTACGTGACCTTGCTGCCGATCCTCGCCAACCGCCTGCGCCAGGTCGACCAGAACAGCTGGCGCATCGACTTCCCGTATTCCAGCGATGCCTGCCGCGCCGCCTCCGGCAACTGCAAGTGCAAATCCACGCCGCGCAACAAGCGCGTGCTGGTGATCGGCGACGGCAAGTCCGACATGTGCGTGGCTTCAACCGCCGACTTCGTCTTCGCCAAAGGCAGCCTCGCCAAGTACTGCGAAGCCAACAACATTCCCCATGCGCGCTTCGACACCTTTGCCGAATTGCCCGCACTGCTGACCGCTTTGCCACAAGGCATCGCCGCTAACTCCGGCACCTTTGCCGCCGACCTCTCTGTTGAAAATCAGGAACTCTTCCACCATGTCTGATATTCGTATCGCTACCGCCGAAGACCAGATTCTTCTGGATAAAGAAGCCAAATACTGCTCCTACGGCGACACCGTTCACTACATCGAGCCGCCGCGTATTTTCAGCCGTTGCGAAGGCTCCTACGTGTGGGACACCGAAGACCAGGCCTACCTCGACCTGCAAATGTGGTACTCGGCCGTTAACTTCGGCTACGCCAACCCGCGCTTGAATAACGCGCTGAAACAGCAGATCGACACCCTGCCGCAAATCGCCAGCCAGTACCTGCACAAAGGCAAGATCGAGCTGTCGGAAATGATCGCGGTCGATGCCAAGAACAAATTCGGCCTCGACGGTCGCGTGCACTTCAACGTCGGCGGTTCGCAGTCGATCGAAGACTCGCTGAAAGTGGTGCGTAACGCCTCCAACGGCAAGAGCCTGATGTTCGCCTTCGAAGGCGGCTACCACGGTCGTACCCTCGGCGCTTCGTCGATCACCTCGAGCTTCCGCTACCGTCGCCGCTACGGCCATTTTGGCGAGCGCGCCAACTTCATCCCGTTCCCGTACCACTTCCGCGGCCCTAAGGGCATGACCAAAGAAGAATACGGCAGCCACTGCGTGCAGCAATTCGCGCGGCTGTTCGAGACCGAATACAACGGCGTCTGGGACCCGAAAACCAACCAGTGCGAATACGCAGCGTTCTACGTCGAGCCGATCCAGGGCACCGGCGGCTACGTGATCCCGCCGATGAACTTCTACCGCGAATTGAAGCAAGTGCTGGATCAGCACGGCATCCTGATGGTGTCCGACGAAATCCAGATGGGCTTCTACCGTACCGGCAAACTGTGGTCGATCGAACACTTCGACGTACAGCCGGACGTGATCGTCTTCGGTAAGGCGCTGACCAACGGCCTCAACCCGCTGGGCGGCATCTGGGCGCGTGAAGAACTGATCAACCCGAAGGTCTTCCCGCCAGGTTCGACCCACTCCACCTTCGCCTCCAACCCACTGGGTACGGCGGTAGGCCTGGAAATGTTCAAGATGACCAGCGAAGTCGACTACGGCGCAATGGTCATGGCCAAGGGCAAATACTTCCTGGAAGGCCTGCAAGACCTGCAGAAACGTTTCCCGATCATCGGCGACGTCGATGGCCTGGGCCTGGCCCTGCGCTGCGAAATCTGCGGCCCGGATGGCTTCACGCCGGATAAGGCGACCCTGGACTACATGGTCGAAGAAGGCATGAAGGGCGACATGATCGTCGATGGCCAGAAACTCGGCCTGATCCTCGACGTGGGCGGCTACTACAAAAACGTGATCACCCTGGCACCGTCCCTGGAAATCAGCTACCCGGAAATCGACCTGGGCCTGAAACTCCTCGAGCAACTGCTGGTGCGGGCGACCAAGCGGTGAACAACATCGGGATCGACCTCGGTGAAGGTGATGCCGGCTTCGTTCTCGGTGAAGGTCCGGTCGGGATCCTGTTGATCCACGGCCTGACCGGCACCCCGACGGAATTGCGCCAGGTCGCCAAAGGCCTGGCCAAGGCGGGTAACTGCACGGTGTATGTGCCCACACTCGCTGGGCACTGCGGCGATAACAGCGACCTGCAGGCCACCGGCTGGCTGGACTGGTACGAAGGCGTGCGCAAGACCTTTGCGCAGGTCAAGCAGCGCCATGAGCAGGTGTTTGTCGGTGGCTTGTCCATGGGCGCGGTGATGTCGATGTACGTGGCCGCCGAGCACCCTGGGCAAGTGGCCGGGCTGCTGATGTATTCGACCACCTTGAAGTACGACGGCTGGAGCATTAACAAGCTGGCGTTTTTGACGCCGTTGCTGATGAAGATCCCGTTCGGCGTGCACATCTGTCGCTTCGAAGAGAAGCCGCCTTACGGCATCAAGAACGAGCGCCTGCGGGCGATCGTCGAGCGTCAGATGAAGGAAGGCGAAAGCAGTGAGGCCGGTTTACTGACCATGGAAGGCATCACGGTGCGCGAGTTGCACCGCATGAACGCGGTGGTCAAAAAGCGCATGCCCGAGGTCAAGGTGCCGGCGCTGGTGCTGCACTCCATCGAGGACGACATCACCAGCCGCTGGAACGCTGATTATGTCGAGCGCCACCTGGGCGGCCCGGTGACCAAGATCCTGCTGGATAACTGCTACCACATGATCACCGTCGACCTGCAATACCGCCGAGTGATCGAGTTGAGCGCAGAGTTTGTCGAGCAACACGCCGCCCCGGCTGTGCAGGCGCCCGTGGATTATCGACAGCGGGCCTCAGCCTAAGGACTAGACGTGATCACCGCCCAAGCCTTCTCGACTATCCGGGCCATCCCGCGTTGCGCCTGGAATGACTGCTTTCCCGCAGCCCTGGAGGATTGGGATTTTTACGTTGCCGTGGAAAACGCCGCGATCGATGATTTCAAGTGGCGTTACCTGGCCGTCTACGACGATGAAACGCTGGTGGCCGTTGCCGCCGCGTTCATCACTTATTATCGCCTCGACACCACGGTGTCGGGCGCCGGCAAGCGCTTTACCGAGCGCCTGGAGCGACTGTGGCCGGGTGTTTTGCGCTTGCAGTTGTATGCCATTGGCTCGCCGGTGGCCGAGCGTTGCGATGCGGGCATCGCCAGTCACGTGCCCCAGGGGCAGCGCCGACTGTTGATCAAGCATTTGCTGGAGGCGGCACGCGAGGATGCCACTACCTTCGGGATTGGCCTGGTGGCGGTCAAAGACGTGCCGACCAGTGACCTGGACTGGGCAGAAAATTGCCGCCAGGCAGGCTTTCAGAGTATGCCAAGCTTACCCAGGGGTTGGTTGACGGTGCCTTACGGCTCGGTTGAGGCCTACCTGGGCTCGCTGTGCAAGGCGACCCGCAAAGACTTGCGCCGCAAGTTGCGCGCGCCAGGCCCACGGGTCGAGTGGCGGCACACTATTGATGATGTGTTGCCCGAGGTGATGCGCCTGTACGAAGACACGCTCAGCCGCGCCGATTTGCAGTTCGAACGCCTGCCGGCGCGTTATTTCACCGGCATTCTTGAACAGCTGCAAGGGCGTGCGGTCTGTGCTCTTTACTGGGTGGATGAGCGTCTGGTGGCGTTCAACCTGGTGCTGTTGGACCAGCATCGGCTGATCGACAAGTTTTTCGGGCATGACCGTGAGTTCAGCCGTGCGTACAGTTTGTACTTTCGCTACTGGTTGACCAATGTCGACTACTGTATTGCACACAAGATCCCGGTGTACGAGTGCGGTCAGGAGGGCTATGCCAGTAAGCTGCGCCTGGGGTGCGAGTTCCAGGGCAACAGCATGTTCTTCCGTCACCGTAACCGGCTGGTCAACGGCCTGCTCAAACTCGTGAAAATGTACATAAGACCGGACCGTTCCGACCCTGCCATGGCTGCTGCGATAAGCGAAACCTGATGATCACCAAGACCCGCCCAAAAGCCCGCCCCTTTGCCATTTCGCGTTGGAGCGTCCAGCGCAAGCTGGTGCTGGCGTTCTGGCTGGTCAGCGTTATCCCGACCATGATCGCGGCCGAACTGGCGGCGACCACGTTGTCGCAGATTTTTGACAGCAACGTGCGCATCTGGCTGCAAGAGTCGACCAAGATCGTCAAGGACGAAATCGGCGACATCCTGCATGACAACGCGCGCATGGCCAAGCTGTTCCTGCGCTACACGGCTCCGCCGTTGAACAAACAAGCCGCCAAGCATGACCGGCTCACCGCCGATATTGCCGAGGCCACCGATATCGACGTGGTCTCGCTGATTCGTGTCAGTGACCACAAGATTGTGTTCAGCACGGCCCCTGACGATGTCGTCAAGCAGATCAACCTGACCAGCAACGCAGTGTTGCAAACCATCCAGGTGGCCGGCGTGACGACGGGCCTGGTGGTCTCAACGTTCGAAACCACCCAAGAGGGCGTCGACTACGTGCTGTTGGTGGCCACGTACCTGGACAGCAGCTTCCTCACCAGCGTGGCCGATGTGCACTCCCTCGACCTGCGCCTGTACCTGGCCAACCCTACGGGGTTTTCCGAGATATTCTCGACCCAGCGCTTTGAGAATCATCCGTCACGCATTCCCACGAATGTTGAAACGGCGATGCGCGCCACCAAGCAACCGAGCGAGCAGTTCACCAATAACTACAGCGGTTTGTACTGGCCGATCTTCAATGATGGCGGCGAACTGCAAGGCGTGATTTTCAGCGGCCTGTTGCGCCATACCAGCCTGGTGGGGCTGGTGAACCAGAGCAACCTGTTCGTGCTGATCTTCTTGCTGAGTTCGGCGTTGTCGCTGGGCGCCGGTGTCTTGGTGTCACGCCGCCTGACCAAACCGTTGCGCGATTTATCCCAGGGCGTGGACGCAGTGATCTCGGGCAATTACGAGCATCGCGTGCTGGTCAGCGGCGGCGATGAGCTGGCGCAACTAAGCAGCACCTTCAACCACATGACCGAACGCCTGGGCGAGTTGCACCACCTCGAGGCCCAACTGCGCCGCCGCGATCGCCTGCATGCCCTGGGTGAAGTCGCCATGGGCCTGGCACACGAGATTCGCAACCCGCTGGGCATCATCAAGACCGCCACCCAACTGCTGCACCGTCGCGTCGACCTGCCGGACACCGACAAGCGCCACCTCGAATACGTTATCAGCGAAGTCAGCCGCATCAACGACCTGATCACCGAGTTTCTGGATTTCGCCAAACCCAACCCGCCCCTGCGTGTGTTGCAGGCGGCGCGCCCGGTGGTGGAAGAGATCCTCGGCTTTTGCAGCCCGGAGCTGGCCACCCATAACATCGATGCGCACATCGATGACCAGGCGCCCGGCGCGACGATTTATGCCGATGCCAAGCAGCTCAAGCAGGCATGCCTGAACCTGATCCTCAATGCCATCGATGCGATGCCCGAAGGCGGGCGCCTGACCTTGGGCATTCGCAGTGTGGACGGCAATACGGTGATCAGCATTGCTGACACCGGCCAAGGCATTCCGGCCGATATGATCGAGCGGATCTTCACGCCATTCGTCACCACCAAGGCCTCGGGCACGGGCCTGGGGCTGGCTAAAGTCTATTCGATCATGGAAAGTCATGACGGCAGCATCGAATGTGCCAGTGAGAAAGATGCCGGCGCCACCTTCAGCCTGTACATTCCGGCCCATGGCGAAGACGACGGTGACGATGAGGAAGTTCATGACGCATAACGTATTGGTAGTCGACGACGAGCCCAAGCTCTGCGACTTGTTGTCATCGGCCTTGAGCCAGAACGGCATCCAGGTATTTACCGCCGGCAATGGCCTGCACGCGCTCAAGGTGCTGGAGCAGGAAGACATCGACCTGGTGATCAGCGACTGGCGCATGCCAGGCATGGACGGGCCGGCGCTGTTGGCGGAGATAAAAGTGCGCTTTCCGGAGTTGCCGGTGATCGTGATGACCGCCTACAGCACGGTAAAAAACGCCGTGCAGTCGATGCGTAATGGCGCCTATGACTACATTGCCAAGCCGTTCGATATCGACGAGCTGGACATCACCGTGGCCAAGGCCCTGCAGTTTCGCGACATCATGCGCGACAACGCACGCCTGCGCGCCGAGCTGGATCACCATGCGCAGTTCGACAGCCTGGTGGGCGACAGCCCGGCGTTTCGCCAGGTGCTGCACGCGGTCGATTCGGTACGCGACAGCAACGCCACCATCCTGCTGACCGGCGAAAGCGGTACCGGCAAGGAAATGGTCGCCCGCGCGATTCACAAACATGGCAGCCGCGCCGACAAGCCGTTCGTGGCGGTCAACTGCGCGGCCATCCCCGAAGGCTTGCTGGAAAGCGAGATGTTTGGCCATCGCAAAGGCGCCTTTACCGGTGCCGTGGCCGATCGGGTAGGGCGCTTTATGCAGGCCGACCAGGGCACTTTGTTTCTGGATGAGGTGGGCGATATGCCGTTGGCGTTGCAGGCCAAGATATTGCGGGCCTTGCAGGAGCGGGTGATCGAGCCGGTGGGCGACTCGCGCGAGCGCAAGGTGGATGTGCGCGTGATCGCCGCCACCAACAAGAACCTGCTGGATGCGGTGGCCAATAAAGAATTTCGCGAAGACCTGTATTACCGCCTCAATGTATTCCCGATCCCGTTGCCGGCCTTGCGCGAGCGCGCCGAAGACATCGTGCCCCTGGCCCGGCACTTCGCCCAGACCCTGAGCGCTACCGCGGGCAAACGCATCACCGGCTTCAGCCCCGAGGCATTGCAGGCGATGGCGGCTTACCACTGGCCGGGCAATATTCGTGAGCTGCAGAACTGCGTGGAGCGGGCGACCATCGTGGCGGCTTCGCCGGTGATTGAAGACATTGACTTGCCGGCTTATCTGTTTGCGTCCAAACCTGCCGAGGACGGCGTTACGGCGCTGCTCGGTGACACACCGGGCGTGCCAGCCGACCTGGATGCGGCGCTGGCTGAGGTCGAGAAAACCTACATCATGGCGGCATTGAACGAGAGCAACGGCGTGCAGGCTGCGGCAGCGGCGAAGATCGGGATTTCCGAGAGGAGTTTTTGGTATCGGCTGAAGAAGCTGGGGATTCAGGTCGAGAAGATCATCCGCTGATCTATCAGGCTCACCATGAACCCCAATGTGGGAGCTGGCTTGCCTGCGATAGCGGTATGTCTGTGCCAGATAAGTTGGCTGATACACCGCCATCGCAGGCAAGCCAGCTCCCACAGGTTTAACCGCGGTGTGTCAGGCGTGGACGCGCACCCACACACTCACCAGAATCGTCGCCGCCATCAACCATGCCACTGCCGCCACGGCGAGTGAGGCCTCCAGGCGCATGCGGTCAACCATCACATACAGCGTCGCCAAATACACAAAATACGGAATGATCGACCACATCCCAAACAGGATGGTGGTCTTCAAGTCGTCCACCGAACGGCCCTTGCCGACGATGTAATGCGCGATCAGCGCGAAGGTCGGAAACAGCGGCACCAGCCCTGCGATGTAGTAATTTCTGGTCTTGGCCAGCGCCGCCAGGATCAGCACCACCGCCGCGCCCAGGGCGGCTTTCAAGAGTAAGTCCATCAGTGGCTCAACCCGTATTTCTTGACCTTGTCGAACAGCGTGGTCTTGGCCATTCCGAGTTCCAGGCTCGCCTGGGTGAGGTTGCCGCCGCTGCGTTGCAGGGCGTCGTTAAGCAGGTTGCGCTCGAAGGCTTCCACCGCTTCGGTAAAGGCCAGGCCGTGGTTGCTGCTGCTGGCGCCGCTTTTCTTGAAGGCTGGCAAGCCCAGCGCAAAGCGCTCGGCGACGTTGCGCAGTTCACGCACGTTGCCTGGCCAGTCGTGGCTCATCAGGGTCGATACGGTCTGGTTGTCCAGCTCCGGCACACTGCGGTCAAAACGCAGCGACGATTGCTGCAGGAAGTGTTCGAACAGCTGCAGGATGTCTTCACGGCGCTCGCGTAACGGTGGCAATTCCAGGGTCACGACGTTGAGGCGGTAGTAAAGGTCGCTACGGAATTGGTTGGCGCGGCTCAGTTCGTCCAGGTCGGATTTGGTCGCGGCAATGACTCGGCAATCCACCGCCACACTCTGGTTCGAGCCCAGGCGTTCCAAGGTGCGTTCCTGCAACACACGCAGCAGTTTGATCTGCAGGTTGATCGGCATGCTTTCCACTTCGTCGAGGAACAGCGTGCCCTCATGGGCGTGTTCGATCTTGCCGATGCGCCGCTTGCCCGCGCCGGTAAAGGCGTTGGCTTCGTGGCCGAATATTTCGCTTTCGAACAGGTTCTCCGGCAGGCCGCCGCAGTTCAGGGCAACGAATTGATGGTCGTGGCGTCGGCTGAAATCGTGCAAGCAACGCGCAACCAGTTCCTTGCCGGTGCCGGTTTCGCCTTCGATCAGCACGTTGGCCGAGGTATCAGCGACGTTGGCGATCAGTTCGCGCAGGTTTTGCATGGCGGGCGAGCGGCCGATGATGCGGCCTTCCAGCGAGTCGCGCTCGGCCAGTTGGCGGCGCAGCGACCAGACTTCCCGCGCCAGCCCACGTTGCTCAAGCGCACGGCGCGCCACATCGACCAGGCGCTCGGGGGAGAAGGGTTTTTCCATGAAGTCGTAGGCGCCGTTACGCATGGCACCGACTGCCATCGAAATATCCCCGTGGCCGGTGATCAGCACCACCGGCAGGCTTTTATCCAGGGCCTTGAGGCGGGTGAGCAGCTCCAGGCCATCGATGCCTGGCAGGCGAATATCGCTGATGACGATGCCGGCAAAGTTCTCACCGATGCGCTTGAGCGCTTCCTCGGCACTGCCCACACCCACGCTGTGAATGTCTTCCAGCGCCAGGGCTTGCTGGCAGCCGAGCAGCACATGGGGGTCGTCTTCGACGATCAGAACGGTGAGGTCTTTAGGATCGGTACTCATCATGTCGACTCAGCTTTTTGGGTGCCCACCAACGGCAGGCACAAGACGAAGGCAGTACCACCACTGGCCGGGTGTTCCACGGCGAGGTTGCCGCCGGTGGCCGCCGCCAGGCTGGCCGAAAGTGTCAGGCCCAGGCCCAGGCCTTGTTCGCCGGGTTTGGTGGTGAAGAACGGTTCAAATAAATGTTTGCGCGCTTCGGGGTCGATGCCGTGGCCATTGTCGCGCACTTGCAGGCGGTACTTGCCCTCGCTGCTGTGGCCGTCCAGCCATAGTTCGGGGGCCGGTTGTGCCTGCATGGCGTCGAGGGCGTTGCCGATCAGGTTGACCAGGATCTGTTCCAGGCGGGTCTGGTCGATCTGCAATTGCGCGCTGACAAAGTCACGGTGCACGGTCAACGGCAAGCCGTCCAGGCGCGCGCCCAGAACCTGGAAGGCGGCGTCCACGGCTTTGCCCAGGTTGGCCTCGCCCTGATCATCGCCGCGCCGGGCAAACGAGCGCAGGCTGGCGGTGATGCGGCCCATGCGGTCGATCAACTCGTTGATGGTCTTGAGGTTGGCGCTGGCGGTGTCGAGGGCGCCACGCTCCAGGAAGCGCACGGTGTTACCCGACAGCGTGCGCAATGCCGCCAGCGGCTGGTTGAGTTCATGGGCAATGCTGGTGGACATCTGGCCGATGGCCGCCAGCTTGCCGGCCTGCACCAGTTCATCCTGGGCGCGGCGCAGGGTTTCTTCGGCCTGGCGGCGTTCGCGGATCTGGCCCTTGAGCCGTTCGTTACTGGCGCGCAGGTCGGCGGTGCGTTCGGCAATTCGCCGTTCCAGCTGGCTGTTGGCTTCCTGCAAGGCTTCGCGCGCAGCGAGGCGGGTGGCGATGACTTTGCGCCGCTCGTTCCAGGCAATCAGCAGGAACGCGACCAGGCCAAATGCGACCGCCACCAGAATGCCCTGATTGATCGCGGCGCGACGCAGGTCGTTAAGTGGAGTCAGCAGGGTGAAGTTCCACGGCGTGTCGCTGAGCGGGCGGGTCTGGGCCAGGTAGCTGACTTCGCGCTCGTCGTTGACCACTTCGCTGTTGGCCGGAAAGGTGAGTTTCTCGGTGCCTTCGTTGAGACGCTCGCGGGCCAACGGCTCCAGCTCGTTCAATGTCGCCCAGTAATATTGCAGGCTGTGGGCCAGGCGTTCCTTGGTGTCATCGCTCAGCGGGCGCACGGCCTTGAGACGCCGGGCCGGGTCGCTGGAGAGGATGATGATGCCGTTCTCATCGCTCACAAAGGCTTCGAGACGCGCGCGCTGCCAGCGTTCTTCGAGTGCTTCAAGGCGCACTTTGACCACGGCCACGCCGATGATCTTGCCGTGCTCTTCGAGGCCGTGCGCCAGGTAGTAACCGGGTTCGCCGTTGGTGCTGCCAATGCCATAGAAACGGCCGGGCTGGCCGCGCACGGCGTTTTGGAAATAGGCACGGAAGGACAGGTCTTCACCCTGGTAACTGTCGGCATCGCGCCAGTTACTGGTGGCCAGCACGCGGCCGGTGGTGTCCATCACGTAGATGGCCCGGCTGCGACTGCGTCGGTTCAGGCCTTCGAGGTAATCGTTGACCGTTTGCCGGGTTTCCTGGCTCGGGTCGGCCAGCAGCCTGGAGACGCTGGATTCCAGCTCCAACAGGCTGGGCAGGTAGGTGTATTTGCTCAGTTCGCTTTCGACGGTACGGGCATGCAGCTCCAACTGGCGTTCGCCGTTGTCGCTGAGGGTGCGGATGCCATAGTACTCACTGACCCAGAAGCCGATGTAACCCAAGCCGATCATCAGGGCGATGATCAACGGCGGCAGGAACAGTTGGCGAATCAGACGAGGTTTCACGGCAAGTGATGGCGGTGCGGCGCGAAATTGGTTGGGGTCGCATTTCATCACAGATGCCTTGGGTCAACCAGCGCTGTCAGCCCTGTTGCGAACCCGGTTGTGTGGGCAATTTGATTATGTGGGAGCCGGGCTTGCCCGCGATGCAGGCGCCTCGGTGTATCAGTTGCACCGAGGTGATGCTATCGCAGGCAAGCCAGCTCCCACACAAGCCGTCGTCCACACAAGCCCGGTTCCCACAGGGAGAACAGTGCTGCTTTTTAGTGCTGCAGGATTTTCTCAAGGAAGTGCTGCGCGCGTTCGGAGCGGGCGCTGATATCGCCGAAGAACTCCTCTTTCGGGCAGTCTTCGATGATCTTGCCGGCGTCCATGAAGATCACGCGGTCGGCCACTTTGCGCGCGAAGCCCATTTCGTGGGTCACGCACATCATGGTCATGCCTTCGTGGGCCAGTTGCACCATCACGTCGAGCACTTCGTTAACCATCTCCGGGTCGAGCGCGGAGGTCGGTTCGTCGAACAGCATGACGATCGGGTCCATGGCCAGGGCGCGGGCAATGGCCACACGTTGTTGCTGGCCGCCGGAGAGCTGGCCCGGGTGCTTGTGGGCGTGCGCCGACAGGCCCACACGGTCAAGCAGCTGCAGGCCCTTCTTGGTGGCTTCTTCCTTGCTGCGGCCCAGCACTTTGATCTGTGCGATGGTCAGGTTTTCGGTGATGGTCAGGTGCGGGAACAGCTCGAAGTGCTGGAACACCATGCCCACGCGCGAGCGCAGTTTGGGCAGGTTGGTCTTCGGGTCGGCGATGGAGGTGCCGTCGACCACGATGTCGCCCTTCTGGAACGGTTCCAGCGCGTTGACGCACTTGATCAGGGTGGATTTGCCCGAACCCGATGGGCCGCACACCACGATCACTTCGCCTTTTTTGACATCAGTGCTGCAATCGGTCAGCACCTGGAAGTCGCCATACCACTTGTTGATGTTCTTGATAGAGATCATACGGCAAACCTTTTTTGCAGACGCTTGACCAGCAGCGAGGCGGAAAAGCTGATGATGAAGTAGACGACACCGGCGAAGATCAGGAACTCATTGGAGCGGCCGATGATGTCGCCGTTGGAGCGGGCGGAGTTGAGGAAGTCCACCAGGCCCACGGTGTAGACCAGCGAGGTGTCCTGGAACAGGATGATCGACTGTTGCAGCAGCAACGGGGTCATCTTGCGGAAAGCCTGGGGCAGGATGATCAGACGCATGGTCTGGCCATAGGTCATGCCCATTGCCTGGGCTGCGCCCATCTGGCCCTTGGGGATCGACTGCACGCCGGCCCGCACGATTTCACAGAAGTACGCAGCTTCGAACATCATGAAGGCCACGACGCAGGAAGTGAACGCGCCGATCGGGGTGTCTTCGCCGGTGATCCAGCGCAGCACGAACGGCACCGCCAGGTAGAACCAGGTGATCACCAGCAGCAGCGGGATCGAGCGGAAGTAGTTCACGTAGGCGCCGGCCAGGCGCGACAGCAGTTTGCTGGACGACAGGCGCATCAGCGCCAGGACCGTACCCAGTGCGATGCCGCCGACCACGCCCATGACCATCAACTGCAAGGTCATGACCATGCCGTTCCACAGGCCCGGAATGGCGGGGATGATACCGCTGAAATCGAAGTCCATTATTTACCCCCCACGGAGATCAGGCCGGGCACCGCGACTTTCTTCTCGATCACGCGCATCAGCAACATCAGGCTCATGTTCAAGGTGAAGTAGATCAACGTGGCCAGGGTGAAGGCTTCAAACAGGTTGGCCGAAAACTCGGCAGTCTGTTTGGTTTGCGCCAGCAGTTCCATCAAGCCGATCAAGGACGCCACGGAGGAGTTCTTGAACACGTTGAGGAATTCGGAGGTAAGCGGCGGAATGATGATGCGGTAGGCCTGGGGCAGCAGCACGTTCCAGTAGATCTGTGGCAGCTTGAAGCCCATGGCACGCGCCGCAGCTTCCTGGCCACGTGGCAGCGCCTGGATGCCGGTACGCACTTGTTCGCACACACGGGCGGCGGTGAACAGGCCCAGGCACACGACAACGCTCAGGTAGGCCGAGGTGGTCGGGTTGAGGTCCTGTTTGTACCAGTCCTGCAGGTTCTGCGGCAGCATATCGGGCACCAGGAAGTACCAGATAAACAGCTGCACCAGCAGCGGCACGTTACGAAACAGCTCGACGTAGCAGGTCGCGATGCCCGCTACGATGCGGTTTGGCACGGTGCGCATGACCCCCAGAATGGAGCCAAGCAACAAGGCGATAATCCATGCCACGACAGCGATGGCGATGGTCCAGCCCAAGCCGGCGATGTACCAGTCGAGATAAGTCTCGCTGCCAACGCCAGTGGACTTGAAGAACACGCCCCAGTCCCAGTTGTAATTCATTAGGGTCTCCCCTCGAGATCGATCGATGTACAAGCACCCGCTTGGGGAAGATCCTTTCCCGCCTGACGGTGAACGCCAGGCACACGCGATCGGCTCGAAAACCGCCAGGTCGAGTGTTCCACATTAATGCCAGCAGGTAGTAACAGACGCCTGAGGGAGGGTTGGCTCCCTCAGGACATAAGCTTAGTCAGGTATCAGATTTTTACGTCAGGGGCTGGCTTGTCGCTTGGGTTGGCGATCAGCTCCTTAACCTTTTCGCTCATCGGGAAGTTCAGGTTCAGGCCTTTTGGTGGGATCGGGCTCTCGAACCATTTGCTGTAGATCTTGTTGATCTCGCCGGATTTGTACAGGGCAACGATGGCGTCATCCACGGCTTTCTTGAAGGCCGGATCGTCTTTACGCACCATGCACGCGTAGGCTTCGAAGGACTGTGGAGTACCGGTGATGACCCAGTCGTCCGGCTTCTTGGCCTTGGCTTCTTCGCCGGCCAGCAGGGCGTCGTCCATCATGAACGCGACGGCACGGCCGCTTTCGAGCATCTGGAAGGATTCGCCGTGGTCTTTGGCCGAGATAACGTTCATGCCCATCTGCTTGTCGGCGTTCATCGCTTTGATGATGCGCTCGGACGTGGTGCCAGCGGTGGTCACGACGTTTTTGCCTTTCAGGTCGGCAAAGTCAGCGTAGGACGGCTTGCCATCCTTGTCCTTCTTGACCAGCAGACGGGTGCCGATTTCGAAGATGTTGACGGTGAAATCAACTTGCTGGGCGCGTTCGGCGTTGTTGGTGGTGGAGCCGCACTCAAGGTCCGCAGTGCCGTTCTGGATCAGCGGGATACGAGTCTGCGAAGTCACCAGGTTGTATTTGGCCTTCAGATCGGGCTTGTTCAGGTCTTTTTTCAGGGCTTCAACTACAGCCAACTGAACGTCGTGGGAGTAGCCCACGGGTTTGCCCGAGCCATCCGCGATGTAGGAAAACGGAATGGAGCTGTCGCGGTGAGCGAGGGTGATGGTGCCGGAGTCGTTGATTTTCTTCAGTGTGCCGGTGAGTTCGGCGGCGAAAACTGGAGTGCTGATCAGAGCAGCAGCGATAGCTGCGCCCAGGATATGGGGAACGATGCGCATCAATACTTCCTCGACATTTGTTTTTTTTATGAAGCCGGCTAAGCGACTCTCTTTGTACTGCGAATGCCCATGACGGCTCCTAAGGCGCCTCAGGCAATCGTCAGGGAGTGTAGAGCATGAGTCGTGCCATACCAGAAATAAAAGGTTATTTGATTGATTTATAAGGAGATTAATTTTGTGTTACGAGGGATTTGTAACGGTTTGGTCCGGCAAACCGAATGGGGTGGGGTGTGGCGTTCGGAAAACCGAATGGTCAGCAAGGTATTCCGAGCCAGGCTTTTTGTGGGAGCTGGCTTGCCCCGCGATCCCTGCACCTCGGTCTTTGATTGAACCGAGGTGATGCAATCGCAGGCACCGGCGGCCTATCCGGTGCTGCTGGGCTCGGCCTTCAGTGTGATTCGCGACATGGGCCTGCGCTATGCCAGGACACACCCCATAAAAAAGCCCCTGGACCTTGCGGTACAGGGGCTTCTCGTCACTGCCTGCGATCAGGCTGCTTCAATCTTCGCGCGGTTTTGCTCGACCTTGGACAGGTAGCGCTGCACGTTTTCCTGCTCTTGCGGTGTGGTGAACAAGCCCAGCTTGGTCCGGCGCCACAGCACGTCCTGCGGTTGCGTCACCCATTCTTCGGCGCACAGGTAATCGACTTCGCGGGTGTACAGGCCGCCACCCAGGTGTTCGCCCAAGTCAGCAAGCGATTGCACGCCTTCGAGCAAGCGCCAGGTACGGCTGCCGTACGTGGTGGACCAACGGCGTGCGATCTCGCTTGGCACCCAGTCAAATTTGGCGCGAATCGCTTCGGCCAAGGCTTCTGGCGTAGTCATGTTCTCGCCGCCCGGCAGGCTCGCCGTGGCGGTCCAGCTTGGGCGCATTTGCGTGAAAAACGGCGCCAGTTGCGCCATCGCCGATTCGGCCAGCTTGCGGTAGGTGGTCAACTTGCCACCGAACACCGACAGGATCGGCGCTTCACCGTTACCGCCAGACAGCGACAGGGTGTAGTCGCGGGTGATGGCCGACGGGTTGTCCGATTCGTCGTTGCACAACGGGCGCACGCCGGAGTAGGTGTGCACGATGTCGTCGCGGCTCAACTGCTTCTTGAAGTGCGCGTTGACCACTTTGAGCATGTAGTCGGTTTCACCTTCGGTAATCGCAACCTTCGCTGGGTCACCGGTGTACTCACGGTCGGTGGTGCCGATGATGGTCAGGTGGTTCAGGTACGGAATCGTGAAGACGATGCGCTGATCTTCGTTCTGCAGGATGTGCGCGTGCGCACCTTCGTAGAGTTTCGGCACGATCAAGTGGCTGCCCTGGATCAGGCGGATGCCGTAAGGCGAGTCCAGCTTCAGGTCTTCCTTGATGAACTTGGCGACCCACGGGCCGGCGGCGTTCACCAAGGCGCGGGCGCGGATCGAGAACAGGCTGCCATCGGCGCGTTCCATGTTCATTTCCCACATGCCGTTGCTGCGATGTGCGCTGATGCAACGGGTCTGGGTGTGGATATGCGCGCCTTTTTCACGGGCGGCCATGGCATTGAGTACCACCAGGCGGGCGTCATCAACCCAGCAGTCGGAGTATTCGAAGCCTTTGGTGATTTCACTTTTCAACGGGCTGTCGGGGCCGAACTTAAGGCTCTTGGAACCGGCGAGTTTCTCGCGCTTGCCCAAGTGGTCGTACAGGAACAGGCCCGCGCGAATCATCCACGCCGGGCGCAGGTGCGGGCGGTGCGGCAATACAAAGCGCATCTGCTTGACGATGTGCGGGGCCTTGGCCAGCAGCACCTCACGTTCGGCCAGAGCCTCGCGCACCAGGCGGAATTCGTAATGTTCGAGGTAGCGCAGGCCGCCGTGGATCAGCTTGCTGCTGGCGGAAGATGTGTGGCTGGCCAAGTCGTCCTTTTCGCAAAGGAATACCGACAAACCGCGCCCGGCTGCGTCTGCTGCAATGCCGACGCCATTGATTCCGCCGCCAATTACGGCAACGTCATAGACTTCGGCAAGCGGTGGAGCAGGCAAGGTGGAAGGGTTCATCGGCTGGCCTCGCGATCTTTTCGTCTTGGAATTCGAACATTAATGTTCATTTGCGAAAATGGTAGCTGATAAACGCGCACACAGCCACCCGACTTCGATTGAAAAAACTCATCGAAGGGCTGAAAAGGGAAGAATTGTGAACATGAGCCAAGGAAAGGCTCGAGAGAGGGGGGTTGGATATATCGCCATCGCGGGCAAGCCCGGCTCCCACAGTTGACCGAGTGCCTGCATGAGAATGCGGTCAACTGTGGGAGCGGGCTTGCCCGCGATGGCGCCAGTCCAGGCGCTAAACCACTTCCAGCCTGACTTTGTGCTGGTTCAACAACTGCACCAACGCCGGCACCGGCTGCTGGTCGGTCACCAGACAGTCCACCAGACTGATCGGCCCCAAGCGAATCATGGCATTGCGCCCGAATTTGCTTGAGTCGGCCGCCAGGATCACCTGGCGTGCATTGGCGATGATCGCCTGGGAAACCCTGACTTCCTGATAGTCAAAGTCCAGCAGGCTGCCGTCTTCATCAATGCCACTGATGCCGACCAACGCAAAGTCGACCTTGAACTGGTTGATAAAGTCGACACTCGCCTGGCCCACCACACCGCCGTCACGGCGCACGTTGCCGCCGGTCAACAGCACATCGAAGTCGTCCTTGGCACTGAGCATGGTGGCAACGTTGAGGTTGTTGGTGATGATTTTCAGGTGGTTGTGATTGAGCAGCGCACGCGCGATGGATTCGGTGGTGGTGCCGATATTGATGAACAGCGAGGCGTGATCAGGGATTTGCGCGGCAATGGCTTCGCCGATGCGTTGTTTCTCATCGCGCATCTGGTCGGCACGCATGGCGTACGCGGTGTTCTCGACACTGGAGTCATAGGCCGCGCCGCCGTGGTAGCGGCGCAGCAGGTTGGCGTCCGCCAGCTGGTTGATATCGCGGCGGATGGTTTGCGGGGTGACAACGAATAGCTGCGCCATCTCCTCGATACTGACGTAGCCGCGTTCGCGCACCAGTTCGAGAATTTGTTGTTGGCGGGGAGGCAGATTCATGGGGCGTCCTTTGGGCTGCCATACAAAAGTGGCCCATGATGCCGCAGCAATCGACTCCCCGCCAGTTACAACCCGATTTGGGTCCGACGGTTGGCTTATTCAGCGCCTTCGTGCGGTTCCCAGTCGCGGGTGCGGCTGACTGCTTTTTGCCAGCCGGCGTAGAGCTTCTCTTTGGCGGCTTCATCAAGCTGTGGTTCGAATTCGCGCTCGATGACGGCCTTGCCACGCAGTTCTTCCAGGCTGCCCCAGAAACCGCAGGCCAGGCCTGCCAGGTACGCGGCGCCGAGTGCCGTGGTTTCGCGCATTTGCGGGCGCTCGACCTGGGTGCCGAGGATATCGGCCTGGAACTGCATCAGGAAGTTGTTGGCCACCGCGCCGCCGTCCACACGCAGGGCTTTGAGGCGTTCGCCAGAGTCCTGTTGCATGGCGTCCAGCACGTCGCGGGTCTGGTAGGCAATCGACTCCAGGGCGGCACGGATAATGTGATCCACGCGCACGCCACGGGTCAGGCCGAACAGCGCGCCACGGGCATACGGGTCCCAGTACGGAGCGCCCAGGCCGGTGAAGGCTGGCACCAGGTACACGCCGTTGCTGTCCTTGACCTTGCCGGCGAAGTATTCGGTGTCGGTGGCGTCGGCGATGATCTTCAGCTCGTCACGCAGCCATTGCACGGTGGAGCCACCGTTGAAGACCGCACCTTCGAGGGCGTAAGCCACTTCGCCACGTGGGCCGCAAGCGATGGTGGTGAGCATGCCGTGCTTGGATTTCACCGCCTTGTCGCCGGTGTTCATCAGCAGGAAGCAACCGGTGCCATAGGTGTTCTTGGCCTGGCCGGCTTCTACGCACATCTGGCCGAACAGCGCCGCTTGCTGGTCACCGGCAATACCGCCGATGGCGATGCCGCTTTTGGTGCGGCCGTAGATTTCCGAGGAGGACTTGACTTCCGGCAGCATTTCGCGCGGCACGTCGAGAATCTCCAGCATCTTCGCATCCCACTCCAGGGTGTGGATGTTGAAGAGCATGGTGCGCGAGGCGTTGGTGTAGTCGGTGACGTGGGTCTTGCCGCCGGTAAATTTCCAGATCAGCCAGCTGTCGACGGTGCCGAACAGCAGTTCGCCATTGCGCGCTCGCTCGCGGCTGCCTTCGACGTTGTCGAGGATCCACTTGAGCTTGGTGCCGGAGAAGTACGGGTCGGTGACCAGGCCGGTGGTGTCGCTGATGTATTGCTCGTGGCCGTCGCGCTTGAGCTGCTGGCAGATCTCGGTGCTGCGGCGGCACTGCCACACGATCGCGTTGTAGATCGGGCGGCCGGTGATCTTGTCCCAGACCACGGTAGTTTCACGCTGGTTGGTGATACCGATGGCAGCAACCTGGTCATGGTGCAGGCCGGCTTGTGCCAGGGCCTCGACCATTACCGCGCTCTGGGTGGCGAAAATTTCCATCGGGTCATGTTCGACCCAGCCGGCTTGCGGGTAATGCTGAGCGAATTCACGCTGGGCGGTGCAGACCACGTTGGCGTCACGATCGAAGATGATCGCCCGCGAACTGGTGGTGCCCTGATCGAGGGCAATGATGTAGTTCTTATTCTGAATGTCGGTCATGTCAATTGCCTTGGACGAAATAAGGAAGTCAGAAATCAGCTTGGGCCGCGAAGGGCAGGGGCACCAGGCCGGCGCTTTCAGGAAATACGAGTCTTGCCGTTGACAGCCGTGTCAGGTGTTTCTTCAGCTATAGCAGGTGCGGCGCTCGGCAAGTGGCGG
Source organism: Pseudomonas sp. PA-6-3C (assembly GCF_021605825.1). Classification (NCBI taxonomy): domain Bacteria; kingdom Pseudomonadati; phylum Pseudomonadota; class Gammaproteobacteria; order Pseudomonadales; family Pseudomonadaceae; genus Pseudomonas; species Pseudomonas sp. PA-6-3C. Next base: position 88,379 of record NZ_WKDV01000016.1, on the reverse strand, counting down.
GCAATCAGCCCACGATAAGCCGCTGCGCCGAGGCAGGCGCCGACAATCGGCGCGAAAATCGGTACCAGGAAGTAAGGAATATCGCGGCCGCCAGTAAAGGCCATTTCACCCCAGCCGGCGAAAAAGGTCATCAGCTTGGGGCCGAAATCACGCGCCGGGTTCATCGCAAAGCCGGTCAGCGGGCCCATGGCACTGCCGATAACTGCAATCAGCAGGCCGATTAACAGCGGGGCCAACGGGCCGCGGGGCAGGCCATTGTTATCGTCGGTCAGGGCCATGATCACGCCCATCAGGATGGCGGTGATGACCATTTCCACCAGGAATGCCTGGGCCGTGCTCAGCAGCGCGTGCGGGTAGGTGGAGAACACCGACGCCAATTCCAGGCTGGCCTGAGAGCCGCGAATCATGTGGTGAGTTTGTTCGTAATCGAAAAAGAGGTTGCTGTACAGCGTGTAAACCAACGCCGCCGAGCAGAACGCGCCGGCGATTTGCGCGAGGATATAGAAGGGCAGTTTGCGTTTTTCGAAATCGGCAAAAATGCACAGCGCGATACTTACCGCCGGGTTGAGGTGCGCCCCGGAAATACCGGCGCTCAGGTAGATCGCCATGCTCACGCCGACCCCCCAGATAATACTGATTTCCCACAGCCCGAAGCTGGCACCCGCGACCTTGAGCGCAGCGACACATCCTGTACCGAAGAAGATCAGAAGCGCAGTCCCCAGGAATTCGGCCATGCATTGGCTCGAAAGTGAAGGCTGTTGAAGAGCAGTAGTCATGGCAAACCTCGATTGTTGTTCTTGTTGGCGCACAGCCTCAACGGACCGTTGCGCGATTTTCACCGTAATCAGGATCCCCATCCTGACTGCAGCTTCCCGCTGGAACACTGGAGCACTATTCCTACAGTATTCGGAAACGAAAAAATATAGACAAGAATGACCGCTGTCAAAGGTCGAAAGTGAACCATTGGTCATTTTCGAACTATTGGTCTGGTGAATGATCACGGGTGAGGCTGCAAGCGCGCATGGCGGGAGGGGCGCACTAGAGCGTTTTGCGCGGGCTTGGCCTAGAATTGGCGATCTTTCTGCCGCGCCCGGAGTAGTCATGACACCCGCACTGGACCTGTTGAAAAAAGTTCGCGCCGAACATCGCATCCACAGTTACGAGCACGACCCCAAGGCCGCGTCTTATGGCCTGGAGGCCGCGGAAAAATTGGGGCTCGACCCGGCGCAGGTGTTCAAGACCTTGCTGGCCAGCAGTGAGAAAGGTGAATTGCTGGTGGCGGTGGTGCCGGTCGTCGGAAGTCTGGACCTGAAGGCGCTGGCCCATGCGGCCGGCGTTAAAAAAGCCGAGATGGCCGATCCGGTAGCGGCGCAGCGCTCTACCGGTTACCTGTTGGGCGGCATCAGCCCGTTGGGGCAGAAGAAGCGTTTGCGCACATTTATTGATGAGACCGCGCAACAGTTTGCGACGATTCATGTGAGCGCAGGGAGGAGGGGGTTAGAAGTGGAACTGGCCGCAGCGGTGCTGGCCGAGCATACCCAGGCCAAATTTGCGCCGATTGGGCGAGGCTGAAACTCAATTCTGAATCCACTAAAAACCCAATGTGGGAGCTGGCTTGCCTGCGATTGCATCACCTCGGTTCAACTGACAGACCGAGGTGTCTGCATCGCAGGCAAGCCAGCTCCCACATTTTTTACCCGGTTTAGTCAGTTGCTCAGTGGGCGGCGCTGTAACGTCGCACGCCGGATTCGACTTGAGGAATCTGCGCCGCCGTGCTGCCCGATGCCTGAAACAACACCAGATGCTCCGCCGCCACCCGAATCCCCACCTGCGCGCCCACCTGATGGTCGGCATGGCTGGGGAAAATCGACTCCAGCTGTGCACCGGTCGGCAGTTGCAAGCGGTACAAGGTCGAAGCACCGAGGAAAGTCTTGCCGACAATCCGCGCTTTCAACGCGCTGTCGGGTGCGTAAACGATGTCATCCGGACGTAGCAACACATCCACCGCGCCACCCGTTGGCCAGGTGTAGGCACGGTTGCCACGCAGATCACCCAGTTCGGTACTCACCGATTCCGGCGAACTCAATTGCCCGCGAATGAAGTAACCCTGGCCGATAAAGCTGGCGACATAAGGGGTTTGCGGTTCGTGGTAGAGGTTGTAGGGCGTGTCCCACTGCTCAAGACGGCCCTCTTTGAATACGCCCACGTGATCACTCACGGCGAAGGCTTCTTCCTGATCATGGGTGACCAGAATCGCGCTGGTGCCGCGCGCCTTGAGAATGTCGCGTACTTCATGGCTGAGCTTGCGCCGCAGTTCACCGTCGAGGTTGGAGAAAGGTTCATCGAGCAGCAACAGTTGCGGTTCCGGCGCCAAGGCGCGGGCGAGGGCGACGCGTTGTTGCTGGCCGCCGGAAAGTTCGTGGGGGAAACGCTTGCCGAGGTTTTTCAGGTTGACCAGTTCCAGCAGTTCGCCAACCACGCGGTCTTTTTGCGGGTGCTTGCGAATGCCGAAGGCGATGTTGTCGGCCACGCTCAAATGCGGAAACAGCGCGTAGTCCTGAAACACCATGCCAATGCGACGTTTCTCCGGCGCCAGGGTGAACCCGGCGCTGGAGATTACTTCGCCGGCCAGGCTGATCTCACCTTCATGCACCGGCTCAAACCCGGCGATCGCGCGCAAAGTGGTGGTTTTTCCGCAACCCGAGGAGCCCAGCAGGCAGCCGATGTCACCGGCGTTGAGGTGCAGGTTGAGGTGCTGCACCACGCGTTGATCTTGATAGCCGCATGCCAGATTGCGCAGGTTCAGCAGTAATGGCTGGCTCATGCGTGGTGGTACGACGGCGGGACGAGGAATTCGAGCAGCGCCTTTTGCGCATGCAGGCGGTTCTCAGCCTGGTCCCACGCCACCGAACGCTCATCGTCGAGCAGGTCGAGGCTGATTTCTTCGCCCCGGTGCGCGGGCAGGCAGTGCATGAACAGCACGTCCGGCGCGGCCAGGTCGAGCAGGGCGCGGGTCACCTGGAACGGCGCGAACAACGCCAGGCGCTTGGCGGTTTCTTCTTCCTGGCCCATGGAGGTCCACACGTCGGTACTCACCAGGTGCGCGCCGATGACCGCGTCCCGCGGGTCGCGCACCACGGTCACGCGATCGCCCGCCTGGGCCAGGAAACGTGCATCCGGCTCGTAGCCTTCGGGGCAGGCCACACGCAGTTGGAAGTCGAACTGGATCGCCGCTTCTATATAGCTGTTGCACATATTGTTGCCGTCGCCGATCCAGGCCACGGTCTTGCCCTGGATCGAACCACGGTGTTCAAGGAAGGTTTGCATGTCGGCCAGCAACTGGCACGGGTGCAGGTCATCGGACAGGCCGTTGATCACCGGTACACGCGAGTTGGCGGAAAATTCGGTCACGGTGCTGTGGGCAAAGGTGCGGATCATCACCGCATCGAGCATGCGCGACATCACGCGGGCAGCGTCGGCGATCGGTTCGCCGCGGCCCAGTTGGGTGTCACGCGAGGACAGGAAGATGGCTTGGCCACCCAGCTGGATCATGCCGGCTTCGAACGACACGCGGGTGCGGGTCGACGACTTCTCGAAAATCATCCCGAGCACACGGTTTTTCAAAGGCTCGAACAGTACGCCGCGGTTACGCAGGTCTTTAAGCTCAATGCCTCGACGGATCACGCTGACCAGCTCTTCGGGCGTGCAATCCATCAGGGAGAGAAAGTGCCTTGCGCTCATCATTAACTACCTTTTTGCAACAGACCGCAGATACTCAAAGCCTTGTTTATTGTGACAACGGGCGAGACCTGCGGCGAAAGCCGCACGGGGCGACGAAATAGGGGAAGGCGCGATCTTATAATTAAATGTCGCGTCTTACCAATAGGGCTACAGTTTTTAAGGGTGTTCAAGAGGGGCGCCGAAGCGCTTTTGAAGACTGATTCCTGACAGCAGCGACCCATTTGTACACTGGCGCCAAGACCTTTTGCAATGTGTGGGGCGGGCCTGGAGCGGGTTGTGTCGGTTTCGGAGCGCCTATGCAAAGATTTGAAACACTTGCCCATGGCCTGGCCTGATGCCCCTCGATTCACAGAACGAACGTTGCTGGTGCGCGTTCAGGTGTCGAGCCATAGTTGGGCCAAAGCCCAATAAAGAGACTGGCCATGACCAAGACTCTCCACCACCGTGCCTGCCATCTGTGTGAAGCCATCTGCGGCCTGACCCTGGAAACCACCCAGGCGGACGACGGCAGCCTGGCGATCACCTCCATCAAGGGCGACCCGCTGGATACGTTCAGCCGCGGACACATTTGCCCGAAAGCCGTGGCGCTGCAGGACATCCAGAACGACCCCGACCGCCTGCACCAGCCCATGCTGCGAGTGGGCAGCGACTGGCAGCCGATCCCGTGGGACGAGGCCTTTGCACTGGTAGCCGAACGCCTCGCAGGCATCCAGGCCCGGCATGGGCAGAACGCGGTGGCGGTGTATCAGGGCAACCCCAGCGTGCATAACTACGGGTTGATGACCCACAGCAACTACTTCCTTGGCCTGCTGAAGACGCGCAATCGGTTTTCCGCCACCTCGGTAGACCAGTTGCCCCATCACCTCACCAGCCACCTGATGTACGGCCATGGCTTGTTGCTGCCGATTCCGGATATCGACCACACCGATTTCATGCTGATCCTGGGCGGCAACCCGCTGGCGTCCAACGGCAGCATCATGACCGTGCCCGATGTGGAGAAACGCCTCAAGGCCATCCAGGCCCGCGGCGGCAAAGTGGTGGTGGTTGACCCCCGGCGCAGCGAGACGGCGGCGATTGCCGATCAGCATGTGTTCGTACGGCCCGGTGGCGACGCGGCGCTGCTGTTCGGGCTGCTCAACACCTTGCTCAGCGAAAACCTGACTCGCGACAGCCATTTGCCGATTGCTGGCCTGGAGGATGTGCGCCAGGCGATTGCCGGGTTTACCGCTGAAACCATGAGCCGCCAGTGTGCGGTGCCTGCCGAGCAGATTCGCCAGTTGGCGCGGGACTTTGCGGCGGCGGACAAGGCCGTGTGCTACGGGCGCATGGGCGTATCGACCCAGGCCTTCGGCACGCTGTGCCATTGGCTGGTGCAGTTGATCAATCTGGTCACGGGCAACCTCGACCGTGTCGGCGGCGCCTTGTGCACCACGCCGGCGGTGGATCTGGTGGCCTCCACTGGCGGCGGGCACTTCAATCGCTGGCAAAGCCGGGTGTCCGGGCGGCCGGAGTACGGTGGCGAGTTACCCGTATCGGCCCTGGCCGAAGAAATGCTCACTGAAGGCGAAGGGCAGATCCGCGCCCTGGTGACGGTGGCCGGAAACCCGGTGCTGTCCACGCCTAACGGTCGCCAACTGGAGAAGGCCCTGGACGGTTTGGAGTTCATGGTCAGCGTCGACCTGTATATCAATGAAACCACGCGCTATGCCGACCTGATCTTGCCGTCCACCTCAGCGTTGGAAAACGATCACTACGACACCACGTTCAATATGTTTGCGGTGCGTAACGTCACCCGCTTCAATCGCGCGATCCTGCCCAAGCCGGCCGGCGCGTTGCATGATTGGGAGATCTTTGTCGGCTTGGCCAAGGCCTTCGCTGCGCACACCGGCGCGGTGCTCAAGCCGACCATGGCGCCGGCACAGATGATCGACTTTGGCTTGCGTGCCGGGGTCTATGGCGATGCTTCCGAGCACAAACTGTCGGTGGCCATGCTCGCCGATCATCCCCATGGCGTGGATCTGGGGGCGCTCAAACCCAACTTGGCCGCACGCTTGAAAACCGCCGACGGCCACGTGCAGGCAGCGCCTGCGGTGATCCTGGCAGACCTGGCGCGCTTTGCGGCCCAGCCGGTGCCAATGGTCAATGAGCTGTTACTGATCGGCCGTCGGCATGTACGCAGCAACAATTCCTGGATGCATAACTATCACCGCCTGGTGAAGGGCAAGCCGCGTCATCAACTGCATATGCATCCCGACGACCTTGCCAGCCGACAATTGAGTGATGGGCAGTGGGTGCGCGTCAGCTCACGCGTTGGCGAGATCGAAGTGGAAGTGGTGGCCAGCCTGGACATGATGCCTGGCGTGGTCAGCCTGCCACACGGCTGGGGCCACGGTCGCCCAGGCGTGCGCATGACCATCGCCAGTGGGCAGCCTGGGGCCAGTGCCAATGACCTGACCGACGAGCGGCAATTGGATGAATTGTCTGGAAACGCCGCGCTCAATGGCGTGCCGGTACAGGTGGCCGCCGCATAAGGCCCGAGCACTGCGCTGGAATTTTGCGTTACAATGCGCCACCGTGCCGACCTGTGAGTCGCAAAGTTCCAGCCGAGGTGTTCCATGGATATCATCGAAACGATCAAAGAGCAGATTGCCAATAACACCATTCTGCTTTACATGAAGGGCGCCCCGAACGCTCCTCAGTGCGGTTTCTCCGCGAAGGCTTCCCAGGCCATCATGGCGTGCGGCGAGAAATTCGCTTACGTGGATATCCTGCAAAACCCGGAAATCCGTGCCAACCTGCCGAAGTACGCCAACTGGCCAACTTTCCCACAGCTGTGGGTCGCCGGTGAACTGGTCGGCGGTAGCGATATCATCACTGAAATGGCAGCTGATGGTTCGTTGCAAGCGTTGATCAAAGAAGCAGCGGCAAACGCGGCAGCCAAGACTGACGCCTGATCCGGATGCAATAAAAAGCCCCGCTTCTCGAAAGAGAGCGGGGCTTTTTTGTGATCGTTCCCACGCTCCGCGTGGGAATGCATCCTGTGACGCTCTGCGTCACCATGCTCAAGTGGGAACGATCTTCAGCGCTTATTCACCCATCTGCGATTGCAGGTAGTTTTCCAGGCTGACTTTAATGATCAGACCCAACTGAGTTTCCAGCCAGTCGATATGTTCTTCCTGATCTTCGAGGATATCTTCCAGCAGTTCACGGCTGCCGAAGTCACCTTTGGTTTCGCAATGAGCGATGGCGGCCTTAAGGTCGCTGTGGCTCTTCTGCTCGAACTTCAGGTCGCTGCTGATCATTTCCTGGGTGTGCTCGCCGATGTTCAGCTTGCCCAGGTCCTGTACGTTCGGCAGGCCTTCCAGGAACAGGATGCGCTTGATCAGCGCGTCGGCGTCCTTCATGGCCTTGATCGATTCTTTGTATTCACGCTTGCCGAGCTTTTCCAGGCCCCAATCGTCATACATGCGCGCATGCAGAAAGTACTGATTGATCGCGACCAGTTCATTGGCAAGGATTTTGTTGAGTTGCTGGATGACTGAGATGTCGCCTTTCATGACTGGGGTCCTGCCCTGTAATAGCTGTGTATAAGGCGGAGTTTGAGCGGCGAAATCCCTAGTGTCAAACCTAAGTTATTGAATAATAAATGAAAATTAATCTGAATAAGAATGTTTGTGTTCCGCGTCTTGACGCTAACTAATTGAATTACGGGCATAAAAAAACCGGACATTAAGTCCGGTTCTTCAAAACACGCCTATTTAAGCGTGTGTAAATTCTGCTGAGTAGGGGAGTGCGGCCTGGGCTGTTTGCAGCTGCGTCAGGGTTTCCCGTACCACTTGCTTGGCGAGGCAAGCACATTTGCCGCACTGGCTGGCAACGCCGGTGGTTTCACGTACTTCCTTGTAGCTGCAGCAACCTTCATAGATTGCTTCGCGGATTTGTCCGTCGGTGACGCCAGTGCAGAGGCAGACATACATAAGGGAGAACCATCGCGGGTTTAAGGCTTAAGTGCGATGGATCTTAATGTTAACGAGAATGATTGTCAAAGTAGATTCACAGGGTATTGCCAGGTACCTGCGGCGCGCTGACGAACGGTTTTTTCAGTGTATGATGGTCGGTCTTCACGAAGCGTGACCGCGTCACAGGCCTGTCGCTTAACTGCGCCAGACTTGGGCTGGTCCTTTTACTTCAATCGTCACCCTTACATCAGGAGATACCCAATGAGCGTACTCGTCGGCAAACAAGCCCCGGATTTCGACGTACCTGCCGTCCTCGGCAATGGCGAAATCGTAGACAGCTTCAAACTGTCTGAAGCCATCAAAGGCAAATACGGCCTGGTGTTCTTCTACCCGCTGGACTTCACCTTCGTGTGCCCGTCGGAGCTGATCGCTCTGGACCACCGCATGGACGATTTCAAGGCGCGCAATGTTGAAGTGGTAGCCGTTTCCATCGACTCCCATTTCACCCACAACGCCTGGCGCAACACCGCCATCAATGATGGCGGCATCGGCAAAGTCAAATACACCATGGCTGCCGACATGAAGCACGACATTGCCAAGGCCTACGACGTTGAGTCCGAAGGCGGCGTGGCGTTCCGTGGCGCGTTCCTGATCGACGACAAGGGCGTTGTACGCTCGCAGATCATCAACGACCTGCCGCTGGGCCGTAACATGGAAGAGCTGATCCGTCTGGTTGACGCCCTGCAATTCCACGAAGAGCACGGCGAAGTCTGCCCTGCCAACTGGAAAAAAGGCGACAAAGGCATGAACGCTTCGCCAGAAGGCGTTGCGGCTTACCTGACCGAGAACGCTGGCAAGCTGTAAGCCTCGTTTCAGGTACAAAAAAACCGGCCTGTGAGGGCCGGTTTTTTTATGCACTGCATTTTTGACTCTGTGGCGAGCAAGCTTCTGTGGCGAGGGAGCAAGCTCCCTCGCCACAACCACAAAGGCGTCAGCCTCAGTCGTTGAAGTCTTCCCAGCCGCCCATTTGCTTCCACCGATTGACGATGCCGCAGAACAGCTCGGCAGTCTTCTCGGTGTCGTAGCGGGCCGAGTGGGCCTCACGACCGTCAAAGTCGATACCGGCCGCCTGGCAGGCCTTTGCCAGCACGGTCTGGCCGTAAGCCAGGCCCGCAAGCGTGGCGGTGTCAAAGCTGGAGAACGGGTGAAACGGGTTGCGCTTCATGTCCAACCGCGTCACGGCAGCATTCAGGAAGCCCAGGTCGAAGCTGCTGTTATGGCCCACCAGGATCGCGCGTTTGCAGCCATTGGCCTTCAACGCTTTACGCACACCACGGAAGATATCGGTCAGCGCCGCTTCTTCACTCACGGCCATGCGCAGTGGGTGATCGAGCTTGATGCCGGTGAACTCCAGGGCTGCAGCTTCGATATTCGCGCCTTCAAACGGCTCCACACGGAAGAAGTGGGTGTGTTCCGGGAACACAAAACCCTGTTCATCCATGCCGATAGTGGTCGCGGCGATTTCCAGCAATGCGTCGGTGGCGCAGTTGAAACCACCGGTTTCTACGTCGATGACAACCGGCAGATAACCGCGAAACCGCTCGGCCATCGGGTGGCGGGAGCCGCCACCACTGTGCTCGTGTTCGTCGTCGTAATGGTCTTCACTCACTTGCTTTCCTCCAGCAGGCGCCAGCGCAGTGTTTCACCGGCGCGCAGCGGGATAACAGTCAGCTCGCCAAACGGCAGGCTGGCAGGGGCGGTCCAGTCTTCACGAACCAGGGTAATGCGGTCGGTATTCGCCGGCAGGCCGTAGAAGCGCGGGCCGTTGAGGCTGGCGAAGGCTTCGAGCTTGTCCAGGGCGTTGCGCTGTTCAAACGCTTCGGCATACAGCTCGATGGCGGCATACGCGGTGTAGCAACCGGCACAGCCGCACGCAGCTTCTTTGGCGTGCTGGGCGTGGGGCGCCGAGTCGGTGCCGAGGAAGAACTTCGGGCTGCCGCTGGTAGCGGCGTCCAGCAGGGCTACCTGGTGGGTGTTGCGCTTGAGGATCGGCAGGCAATAGAAGTGCGGCCGAATCCCGCCCACCAGCATGTGGTTGCGGTTGTAGAGCAGGTGATGCGCGGTGATGGTCGCGCCGACATTGGCCGAAGCCTCGTTGACGAACTGCACGGCGTCGGCGGTGGTGATGTGTTCGAACACGACCTTGAGGGTCGGGAACAGCTCGACCACGCGGCGCATATGCTCGTCGATGAAGATCTTTTCACGATCAAACACATCCACATCGCCACGGGTGACTTCACCGTGGATCAGCAGCGGCATGCCGACTTCAGCCATGGCTTCGATTGCCGGCAGGATCTTGTCGATACTGGTCACGCCGGAGTCGGAGTTGGTGGTCGCGCCCGCCGGGTACAACTTGGCGGCGTACACAAAACCGCTGGCCTTGGCCTCGCGGATTTCGGCAGGCTGGGTACGGTCGGTGAGGTAGAGCACCATCAACGGTTCGAAGCGGCTGCCGGCCGGGCGCGCAGCGAGGATACGCTGGCGATAGGCATCGGCTTGCTCGGCATTACGCACCGGAGGTACCAGGTTAGGCATGATAATCGCGCGGCCAAACGTGCGCGCTACATCGGCCACGGTTTGGGGTAACGCAGCACCATCGCGAAGATGAATATGCCAGTCGTCGGGACGCAGCAGGGTCAGGCGGTCGGACATTGGGGATTCCAGGCGGGTCAATCTGGTGGGAATGCTACCGGAAAAGACTCTTGCAGGCACTCGCTATCAAGTTTTGCCGCACGTGTCCGATATCCCTGGGTATGCCTTAACGACGTATGACGCTTTGAAGTGTTGTAGAAACCAGTGGAGCCTCCCGTGCGCCAGCATTATCTAGCCCTGCTCAGTGTGTTCGCCAGCCTGCCTGCGATGGCACTCACATTCCAGACACGTCTGGAGAATATTGAGTGGAAGGTGGAAGGCGACCAATTCGAGTGCCGCCTGGCCCAGCCGATCACCGATTTCGGTTCGGGTGAGTTTGTGCGCCGGGCCGGCGAGCAGGCGACATTTCGCCTGAAAGCCTATAGCGGCGCGCTCGGAGCGGGCTCGGCGACCTTGCTGGCTGCGGCGGCACCCTGGCAACCGGGCCGTGGTGATATCAACTTGGGCGCCGTGCGTGTTGGCAGTGGCGACGTGCTGTTCAACAGCTCCCAGGCCCAGGCCGGGCGTTTGTTCACGGGTTTGCTGGAGGGGCGTAGCCCGACGGTGCGGCATTACGGGCGTGAGGGCGGCTACTCGGAGGTCCGCCTGTTGCCGGTGAAATTCAACAAGGCCTTCAACGACTATCAACTGTGCACCACCAAGCTGTTGCCGATGAATTACGATCAGGTCAAACAGACTGAAGTCGGCTTCCCCGGCGGCGGTATCGAGCTGGACGCCGCTGCCAAGAAGAAGCTGGACGTGATTCTCGCGTTCATGAAAGCCGACCCGACGGTTAATCACGTCGAGCTCAATGGTCATTCCGACAACAGCGGTAACCGCCTGACCAACCGTGACGTCTCGCGCCGTCGTGCCCTGGCGGTGATGGACTACTTCAAGGCCAATGGCATTCAGGAATCGCAGATCACCCTGCGTTTTCACGGTGAAAGTTACCCACTGGCGCCCAATACCAATGCCGCCAACCGCGCCCGCAATCGTCGCGTGAATATTCAGCTCGAACGCGTGGCTGCCCCCGAGAAACCGGCACCCCAGGCCACTGGCCCGAGCAGCGCGGCACACACGTCATAAGGTGCGACCATCGGTCGCCCGCTCGACATAATCTGTCGCTTTATCTTCATTTGCTGTCGCGCCTCTGTAAATTCACGGTTTTGGTCGGTAGAATCGACGGCTTTCCGTACAACCCCGTGGAGTGATGGCATGGCCGACGTAAACAAGGTCGTTCTCGCGTATTCCGGCGGCCTGGACACTTCGGTGATCCTCAAGTGGCTGCAGGATACTTATAACTGTGAAGTGGTGACCTTCACCGCTGACCTGGGTCAGGGCGAAGAGGTCGAACCTGCACGTGCCAAGGCGCAAGCCATGGGCGTGAAAGAGATCTACATTGACGACCTGCGCGAAGAATTCGTCCGCGATTTCGTCTTCCCGATGTTTCGCGCCAACACCGTCTACGAAGGCGAGTACCTGCTGGGTACTTCCATCGCACGCCCGCTGATCGCCAAACGCCTGATCGAAATCGCCAACGAAACCGGCGCCGACGCCATTTCCCATGGCGCTACCGGCAAGGGCAACGACCAGGTGCGTTTCGAACTGGGCGCCTACGCCCTCAAGCCAGGCGTGAAAGTGATTGCTCCTTGGCGTGAATGGGACCTGCTGTCCCGTGAAAAGCTGATGGATTACGCTGAAAAGCACGCAATCCCGATCGAGCGTCACGGCAAGAAGAAGTCCCCGTACTCGATGGACGCCAACTTGCTGCACATCTCCTATGAAGGCGGCGTGCTGGAAGACACCTGGACCGAGCACGAAGAAGACATGTGGAAATGGACCGTCTCCCCGGAGAACGCTCCAGACAAGGCCCAGTACCTGGAACTGACCTACCGCAACGGCGACATCGTTGCACTGGACGGCGTCGAAATGACCCCGGCCACCGTGCTGGCGACCCTGAACCGTATCGGTGGCGAACACGGTATCGGCCGTCTCGACATCGTCGAGAACCGCTACGTGGGCATGAAGTCCCGTGGTTGCTACGAAACCCCAGGCGGCACCATCATGCTGCGCGCTCACCGCGCCATTGAGTCGATCACCCTGGACCGTGAAGTGGCTCACCTCAAAGACGAGCTGATGCCCAAGTACGCCAGCTTGATCTACACCGGTTACTGGTGGAGTCCGGAGCGTCTGATGCTGCAACAGATGATCGACGCCTCCCAGGTCCACGTGAACGGCGTTGTGCGCCTGAAGCTGTACAAGGGCAACGTGATCGTCACCGGTCGCAAGTCTGATGAGTCGCTGTTCGACGCCAACATCGCCACCTTCGAAGAAGACGGCGGCGCCTACAACCAGGCGGACGCGGCAGGCTTCATCAAGCTGAACGCGTTGCGTATGCGTATCGCTGCCAACAAGGGTCGCAAGCTGTTCTGAGTGCTTGGCTCGTTGTAAAAAATGGCCCCTTGTTCCAGGGGCCATTTTTTTTGCCCGTATATAAAGGCAGGCGCTTTAAATACAGCCTGATGTTTAAGCGATGCGCTGTCGTTTAAGTTTTGTTGAATATCGAAGTTGAACGCGGCCGTTTCAGCGGTGGTGTGTTTATTTCTGTACGACTGAATGAATTTTTTACACCTGCACAGGAACTATGTCTTACGGAAAATTCACTACCTAAGTACAGCGAGTATGTAGGGCGCTGAAACTTCTGTAGGAAATAGGGATGTAAATAGGTATGTTGAATGGAACTGAATCAGTTGATTTTTTTTCAGCTGCTCGCTGGCCTTGCTGCGACAAGCAAGGGGTATTTCCTGAAAGTCATGTGCGCTACATTTACCTCGTACCCATTCTGCGGTGCATATTTCACTCAAAATATGTATGGCCCCGGAAAGTTCTGAAGGGTTCCATAAAACCTGACGCACCAGAGTTTGTGTTTTTTTGTAGGTTAATTCCTATATCGTTGTGGGTTGGGTCTCTGCTTGCTGTTGCTTGGGGGGGAGCGCTATGCCAACTAGGAAACGACTAGGCTATTGTGCTTGCTCTAAATAATTCGAACAGCGAAATTGGACTTTCTCATGAATAAAGTGCTGATCGTGGATGATCATCCCGTCATTCGTCTTGCTGTGCGCATGCTAATGGAACGTCATGGTTATGAAGTCGTTGCCGAGACTGATAACGGCGTCGATGCGTTGCAACTTGCACGGGAACATATGCCGGACATTGTCATACTGGATATCGGAATACCCAAGCTCGATGGCCTGGAAGTCATTTGCAGGCTGGCCTCCACCAAGCAGGCTACACCCGTCAAGGTGCTGGTGCTGACGTCCCAGGCGCCTGGCCATTTCTCCATGCGCTGCATGCAGGCGGGGGCGGCGGGCTACGTATGCAAGCAGCAGGACCTGACCGAGCTGCTGAGCGCCATCAAGGCTGTACTTTCCGGCTACAGCTATTTCCCCAACCAGGCGCTCAACTCGGTACGCTCGACCATGGGCAATGCCAGCGAGGCGGACATGGTTGAACGCTTGTCGGGTCGCGAGATGATGGTGTTGCAGCAACTGGCCAGAGGCAAAACCAACAAGGAAATTGCCGATGGCATGTTCCTGAGCAACAAAACCGTCAGCACCTACAAGACCCGCCTGTTACTCAAGCTCAATGCACGCTCCCTTGTGGACCTGATCGAGCTGGCCCAGCGCAACGGCCTCGTGTAGACGCGGTGCGGTTTTGCACCAAAACCCGAAAACCCGGCAAAAAAAAAGCCTCCGTCAGGGAGGCTTCCGGCCGTCAGCGCATCGATCAGAGGTCGAAGTCGTAATCGGCCAGTTGTTTTTGCAAGCGTCGCTCTTCCAACAGGTTGTCGATAGTGCGGCGTTTGCTCAAATTGGTCTTGGCCACCTCTGCCACAGGGGCGTCCCCTTCGTCTTCCGCCACATCAACGAGATCGTCTTCTACATCCAGTTGTTCTTTGCCAGTGCTCATAAGGTTAACTCCAGGCTAAGACTGCCGTTGGCGCTCCTTATAACGATAATCCACGAACGGGTAAAAAAGATTTTTTCAATCGACTGATCGAGAAAACCAATGAACCCTCAATCGTCCGAGGTTTTGTCCTTGTACTCGCACAGGTCTTCGATGCGGCAACTCCCGCAGCGAGGCTTGCGGGCCTGGCACACATAGCGCCCGTGCAGGATCAGCCAGTGGTGGGAGTCGAGCAGATAGGGCTTGGGCACAAACTTCATCAACTGCTTTTCTACCTCGACCACATTTTTGCCACGCGCGATGCCGGTTCGGTTGCTGACGCGGAAAATATGCGTGTCCACTGCCATGGTCAGTTGCCGGAACGCGGTATTGAGTACCACGTTCGCAGTTTTGCGGCCTACGCCGGGAAGGGCTTCCAGGGCTTCGCGGGTTTGTGGCACTTCACTGCCGTGCAGCTCAACCAACAAGCGGCAGGTCTCAATGACATTCTTGGCCTTGCTGTTGTACAGGCCGATCGTCTTGATGTACTCCGACAAACCCTCCACACCCAAGGCATAAATGGCCGCTGGCGTATTGGCCACTGGGTACAGCTTGGCCGTAGCCTTGTTGACGCCCACGTCCGTGGATTGTGCTGACAGGATCACCGCAATCAGCAACTCGAACGGCGACGAGTAGGCCAGCTCGGTCTTGGGTTCCGGATTGTCTTCATGAAACCTGCGGAAAATTTCCAGGCGTTTTGCGGCGTTCATGGGGCAGGTGGTTCCTTGCAGGCGATCAGCGCGATTGTAGTAATACACACAGCAGGGTTTAGCGCGGGTTTAAACGCTGTCATGAGTATCCACTTGGCGTTGTGCGTCATCGACTTTGCTTTGCGCCTCGGCCAGTTGCTGTGGAGTGGCGTTTAGATCCTGGGCTTTCTTCAATGCTGCGCGGTGCATGGCCAGCTGGATTTTAGCGCGCTTGAGATCGGCGCTGTTACTCGGTGCCGTTGCTGGCGTCGGTGTGCTCTGTACTTCCAGTGCGGCCAGCGCCTGCTCCGCTGCTTCGAACTGCTGTTGCAGCACGATCAACTGCGACTGCTGCTCAAAGGTCGGTGGATGTCCAAATGCCTTGAGTGATTTATGCAGTTGGGCGCGACTCATGGCAACGGTGATCTTGGCCTTCTTGACCGCTGTATCCCGGGCCGCCTGAGCGTCATCGGCTTGCACAGGGGCAACCGGCGGGGCCAAACGTTTAGCCCGCGCCAGGCGCTCGGCGAGTTTATGCGCTTCCTCGCGTTGCAGCCGCGCATTGCGTTGCTCAAAGCGCCGCCGCGCGCGGTCGCGCTTGAGGCCGCGCTCATGGCGTTGCCCATCATCGGCCGCCAGGCCGCCGACAATCGCCAGCACAGTGGTCGCTGGACGCATTTCAATGCAATCCACAGGGCAGGGCGCAACACACAGGTCGCAGCCGGTGCATTCATCCATGATCACGGTGTGCATCAACTTGGCGGCGCCGACAATCGCATCCACCGGGCACGCCTGGATGCACTTGGTGCAGCCGATGCATTCGGCTTCGCGGATGTAGGCGACCTGGGCCGGGGCTTCGCCACGACTGGTGTCCAGTTCCAACACCGGCACACGCAACAGCTGGGCCAGGCCGGCAATGGTTTCTTGCCCTCCGGGCGGGCACTTGTTGATTGCCTCACCCAACGCGATGCCCTCGGCGTAAGGCTTGCAACCCGGATGCCCGCATTTGCCGCATTGGGTCTGCGGCAGCAGCGCGTCGATACGTTGAATCAAGTTCATGGGGTGATCATTGGTATGCCGGTTGAACAAACAGTGCCTGTAGTGGCGAGCGCGCGTTCTGTGGCGAGCGGGCTTGCCCCGCGTTGCGGCGCGGAGCGGCCCTTGGTACAGGCACTCGGTTTAACAGGCCAAATGCGGCGACTTTATTGGGGCTGCTGCGCAGCCCAACGCGGGGCAAGCCCGCTCGCCACAGGCAGCCCGTTTGCCACGGGAGGCCCGCTTGCCGCAGACGGGCTTTGCGGGCTTACTTGATACGCTGACCCGGCTTGGCACCGCTGTCAGGGCTCAACAGGTAGATCTCTTCGCCGCCAGGCCCGGCTGCCATCACCATGCCTTCGGAGATGCCAAACTTCATTTTGCGTGGCTTGAGGTTGGCGATCATCATGGTCAAGCGGCCGTCGAGCTTGGAAGGATCCGGGTAGGCGCTCTTGATGCCGGAGAACACGTTACGTTGCTCGCCACCCAGGTCCAGGGTCAGGCGCAGCAGCTTATCGGCACCCTCCACGGCCTCGGCCTTGACGATCAGCGCAACGCGCAGGTCTACAGCGGCAAAGGCGTCGAAGTCGATTTCTGCCGAGATCGGATCCTTGGCCAGCTCACCGTTACCGGCGGGCGCAGCCGAACCGGTGTCGGTCTGGCTGGCGACCAGGTCTTCTTTCGAAGCGTCGGTCATGGCCTGGACTTTCACCGGATCAATACGCGTCATCAACGGCTTGAACTCGTTCAACTGATGGTTGCTGAGCAAGGTGGCGTGGTCGTTCCAGGTCAGCGGCGCGACGTTGAGGAACGCCTCGGCATCAGCGGCCAGCAATGGCAGCACCGGTTTGAGGAAGATTACCAATTGGCGGAACAGGTTGACGCCCGTGGCACAGATAGCCTGGACTTCAGCTTGCTTGCCTTCCTGCTTGTTCAGCGACCACGGTGCCTTGTCGGCGATCCAGGCGTTGGCGCGGTCGGCCAGGCCCATGATCTCGCGCATGGCGCGGGCAAAGTCACGGGCTTCATAGGCGTCGGCGATGCTTGGTGCGGCGGCCAGGAAGGCTTCGGTCAGTTCCGGTGCGGCGTTTTCAGCCACCAGTAAACCGGCATTGCCCTTGTGGATAAAACCGGCGCAACGGCTGGCGATGTTGACCACTTTGCCGACCAGGTCCGAGTTGACCTTCTGCACGAAGTCTTCCAGGTTCAGGTCGAGGTCGTCGACACCACGGCCCAGCTTGGCGGCATAGTAGTAGCGCAAGTATTCCGGCGACAGGTGGTCCAGGTAGGTGCGCGCCTTGATAAAGGTGCCACGGGACTTGGACATTTTCTGGCCATTGACCGTCAGGTAGCCGTGCACGGCGATACCGGTCGGCTTGCGATAGCCCGAACCTTCGAGCATGGCCGGCCAGAACAGCGCGTGGAAGTTGACGATGTCCTTGCCGATGAAGTGGTACAGCTCGGCGGTGGAATCCTTTGCCCAGAACGCGTCGAAGTCCAGCTCAGGCGTGCGGTCGCAGAGGTTTTTGAAGCTGGCCATGTAGCCAATCGGCGCGTCCAGCCACACATAAAAGTACTTGCCCGGCTCGCCCGGGATCTCGAAGCCGAAGTACGGCGCATCGCGGGAGATGTCCCACTGCTGCAGGCCGCTGTCGAGCCATTCGGAGAGTTTGTTGGCCACGGCGTCCTGCAAGGTGCCGCTGCGGGTCCAGGTTTGCAGCATTTGCTGGAAATCCGGGAGCTTGAAGAAGAAGTGCTGGGAATCCTTGAGCACCGGGGTGGCGCCGGAGATTGCCGACTTCGGGTTCTTCAAGTCCGTCGGTGCATAGGTTGCGCCACATTTTTCGCAGTTGTCGCCGTACTGGTCTTCGGTGCCGCATTTAGGGCAGGTGCCCTTGATGAAGCGGTCGGCCAGGAACATTTTCTTTTCCGGGTCGAAATACTGGGTCACCGAACGCTGGTCGATGTGCCCGGCTTCCTTCAAGCGCAGGTAGATCTGGCTCGACAGCTCGCGGTTTTCTTCGGAGTGGGTCGAGTGGAAGTTATCGAAGTCCACCAGGAACTCGGCAAAGTCGGCGCTGTGTTCAGCCTGCACATTGGCGATCAGTTGTTCCGGGGTGATGCCTTCCTTCTCGGCGCGCAACATGATGGCCGAACCGTGGGCGTCGTCCGCGCAGACATAAATGCATTGGTTGCCGCGATGCTTCTGGAAGCGCACCCACATATCGGTCTGGATGTACTCAAGCATATGGCCAAGATGGATGGAACCATTGGCATAGGGCAGGGCGCTGGTGACGAGGATCTTGCGTGGCTCGGACATGGGGCTCGGCTACTTGATGAAACGGAGGTCGGCCACTATAAAGCGCCGGGAAATATATTTCACCCCGTGGTGCTGTTTCTGAATCTTCCCAGGTCTCGAAAGCATGCCGCTGGGCGGCTGGAACGGTTAGGATAGCCGCCTGTTTCAGTCAGTCTTTTTTCGGGAGTAGCCCATGAGCGCCGTCAATCGCGCAGCGGTGGAAGCCGTTCTTCGCCAGTACACCGACCCCTATTTGAACCAGGACCCGGTCAGCGCCGGCTGTGTACGTGCCATCGAGGTCCAGGGCGACCAGGTGTCGGTCCAGTTGGAACTGGGCTATGCCGCCGGTTTGTTCAAGAGTGGCTGGGCACAGATGTTGCAAATGGCCATCGAAGGCTTGGAGGGCGTGCGCTCGGCCAAGGTCGACATCCAGTGCGTGATTGCCGCGCACAAGGCCCAGGCGCAGATTCCGGGCCTGGCCAACGTCAAGAATGTCATCGCCGTGGCCTCCGGCAAGGGCGGCGTGGGTAAATCCACCACCGCCGCCAACCTGGCGCTTGCGCTGGCCCGCGAAGGTGCGCGCGTGGGCATCCTCGACGCCGATATCTACGGCCCAAGCCAGGGCGTAATGTTCGGCATCGCCGAAGGCACGCGGCCCAAGGTCAAGGACCAGAAGTGGTTTGTGCCGATTGAGTCGCTGGGCGTGGAGGTCATGTCCATGGCCTTCCTCACCGACGACAACACGCCGATGGTGTGGCGCGGGCCGATGGTCTCCGGCGCCTTGCTGCAACTGGTCACCCAGACCGCCTGGGGCGACCTCGATTACCTGGTGATCGACATGCCGCCAGGCACTGGCGATATCCAACTGACACTGGCGCAAAAAGTGCCGGTGGCTGGCTCAGTAATCGTGACCACGCCTCAGGACCTGGCGCTGCTGGATGCCAGAAAAGGCGTGGAGATGTTCCGCAAGGTCAACATCCCGGTGCTGGGCGTCGTAGAAAACATGGCGGTACACATCTGCTCCAACTGCGGCCACGCCGAGCATTTGTTCGGCGAAGGCGGTGGCGAAAAGTTGGCGACCCAATACGGGGTTGAATTGCTGGCGTCGTTGCCGCTGGCGATGGAAATTCGTGAGCAGGCCGACGGCGGCAAGCCGACCGTGGCCGCGGAGCCTGATGGACCGATCGCTATGGTGTACCAGGAGCTGGCCCGTCATGTGGGCGCGCGGATCGTCCTGCAGGAAGCGGCCGCACCGGCGATGCCGACCATCACTGTCAGCGACGACTGAGCCTGCTGAAGGAAAACAGCCTCGGCGTTGTCGGGGCTTTTTTATGCCTGCCGATCAGTCAATGGTTCCGAATCATGCGTTTGCGCAATTGCGCGTGTAAGCATTTGCTTACTTTTTCGTAAGTGTTTGGTTTTTTTGCCGGGCATGTCCATCTCGAAACGGTGAACGAATTTTCTATCCATCTGAAAAATAACAATTATTTATACTTGAATGAGCGTTCAAGTCTGTCAGCCGATCACTTGGATCCCGTTGAACTTCCCCCGGAACTCTCTAAGATCAGCCCTGTGTCCACGGATTGGCACAGCCGTCAAGGAACGATGGTTGAAGGAACGTCGCAGGATGCGATTCATCAGGATGATGAAAAGGAATACAGGGACTAGGGAAAAAATGTGGGCGGGTCATACCGCCCCTTTTTTTTGCCTGCAGAAAAGTGAAAACGACCACTCAGAAACGCAAAAAGGCCCGCAAGGGGCCTTTTCGATGCTGGCAGGTAGATCAGCGTTCCAGATCGGCGATCTTGCCTGGCTTGCCATCCCACTCTTCAGCGTCTGGCAGTGCATCTTTACGCTCTGTGATGTTTGGCCAAATGTCAGCCAACTCTTGGTTCAATTCGATAAAGTTTTCCATACCCGCCGGGACTTCATCTTCGGAGAAGATCGCATTGGCCGGGCATTCTGGTTCACACAGGGCACAGTCAATGCACTCATCCGGGTGGATAACCAGGAAGTTCGGGCCTTCGTAGAAGCAGTCCACCGGACACACTTCGACGCAGTCGGTGTACTTGCACTTGATGCAGTTGTCGGTAACGACGAAGGTCATTTCTAATTCTCTCCTCAGGCGGCGGCAGCGAAACCCTTTGTGGCAGGGCTCGCGAGGTTCGGGAGCGATAGTCTGCAGGCCAGGCTAATAACCCGCAGCATCCCAAACCGCGCGAGAGTCTACCAGCTTGCAAGCCTGTGCGTTATATCCGAACTTGCAGTGCATATAACATTTCGAGTGCTTTACGCGGCGTCAAGCCGTCCAGGTCAAGCTTTGCCAGCTCATCCAGCACTGGATGGGGCAGGCTGGCGAACATATCACTCTGGTGCGGCGCGCTGGGTTTTGCGCTGGTTTTGGCCGGGCTTGCCACAGGAATCTCGTGGGGCAGGGCGGTTTCTTCCAGGCGGCTCAAGTGTTCGCGGGCACGGGTGATGACTTGCGCAGGAACCCCCGCCAACTGCGCCACGGCCAAACCGTAACTCTGGCTCGCCGGCCCCGGCAACACGTGGTGCAGGAACACGATGCGCTCGTTGTGCTCAGTGGCATTGAGATGCACGTTGGCCACCAGCGGCTCGCTCTCGGGCAATACCGTCAGCTCGAAATAGTGCGTGGCGAACAGCGTATAGGCGCGCAAATGCGCCAAACGCTCGGCCGCCGCCCACGCCAGCGACAGACCATCGAAGGTGCTGGTGCCGCGCCCCACTTCGTCCATCAGCACCAAACTGCGTTCGGTGGCGTTGTGCAGGATGTTGGCGGTTTCGCTCATTTCCACCATAAAGGTCGAACGCCCGCCGGCCAGGTCATCACTGGAACCGATCCGCGTGAAAATGCGGTCCACCAGCGACAACTCGCAACTGGCTGCCGGCACAAAGCTGCCGATATGCGCCAGCAACACGATCAAGGCGGTCTGGCGCATGTAGGTGGATTTACCACCCATGTTGGGACCGGTGATCACCAGCATGCGCGTGTCGTCATCCAGCGACAGGTCGTTGGCCACGAACGGCGTGGTCAACACCTGCTCCACCACCGGGTGGCGGCCCTGCACGATGCGCATGCACGGCTCACTGACAAAACGCGGGCAGTTCAGGTCAAGGTTCAGCGCACGTTCGGCCAGGTTGCTCAGCACATCCAGTTCCGCCAGGGCGGCGGCGGTGTCTTGCAGCGGCGCCAAGCGGCTGATCAAGTCCTCAAGCAACGCTTCATACAGCATCTTTTCGCGCGCCAGGGCACGGCTTTTGGCCGACAGTGCCTTGTCTTCGAACTCTTTGAGCTCCGGCGTAATGAAACGCTCGGCGCCCTTAAGGGTTTGGCGGCGCTGATAATCAATCGGCGCCGACTCGGCCTGCTTGCTCGGCAACTCGATAAAGTAGCCGTGCACGCGGTTGTAGCCGACCTTCAAGTTGGCCAGGCCGGTGCGGGCTTTTTCGCGGGCTTCCAGGTCGATCAGGAACTGCCCGGCGTTTTCGCTCAGCGATTGCAGCTCGTCCAGCTCGCTGTCGTAACCGGTTTTAAGCACGCCGCCGTCACGGATAATCGCCGGCGGGTTGTCGATAATGGCTTTTTCCAGCAGCGCCGCGAGGTCCGGGTAAGTGCCGGCCGTTACGGCGAGTTGTTGCAGGTGCGGCGTGTCCAGTTCGGTCATGGCCACTTGCAGCTGCGGCAGCGCGCTCAACGCATCGCGCAGGCGCGCCAGGTCACGTGGCCGCGCATTGCGCAGGCCGATCCGCGCCAGAATGCGCTCGATATCACCGATTTCTTTAAGCTGCGGCTGCAGGTTCTCAAAGCGATAGCGATCCAGCAGGCAAGTAATAGAGGTCTGGCGCGCTTGCAGCACGGTCAAGTCGCGCAGTGGGCGGTTCAACCAACGGGTCAGCAAACGGCTGCCCATGGCCGTCTGGCAACGGTCGACCACCGATTGCAGCGTGTTATCGCGGCCACCGGCCAGGTTGGTGTCCAGCTCCAGGTTGCGACGGCTGGCGCCATCGAGCACCACAGTGTCATCCAGGCGCTCATGGCGCAGGCTGCGCAAATGCGGCAGGGCGGTGCGCTGGGTTTCCTTGGCATAGCTGAGCAAGCAACCGGCAGCGCCGATGGCCAGGGTCAAGGTCTCGCAGCCGAAGCCTTTAAGGTCCTGCACCGAGAACTGCTGGCACAGGCTTTTTAGCGCTGTATCGCGCTCAAAATCCCACGGCGCACGCCGCTTGGTCCCACGGCGTTTTTCCGCCGGCAGATCCTTTGGCCAATCATCCGGAATCAACAACTCCACCGGATTGATACGCTCCAGCTCCGCCAGCAGGTTCTCCCAGCCCTTGATCTCCAGCACGCTGAAGTTGCCGCTGGTGATATCCAGCACCGACAGGCCAAACAAACGCTCATCGCCCAACACCGCCGCGATCAGATTGTCACGACGCTCATCCAGCAACGCCTCATCACTCACCGTGCCCGGCGTGATAATGCGCACCACCTGACGTTCCACCGGCCCTTTGCTGGTCGCCGGGTCACCGATCTGCTCACAGATCACTACCGACTCGCCCAGCTTCACCAGCTTGACCAGATAACCTTCCAACGAATGGTAAGGAATCCCACACATCGGAATCGACTGCCCCGCCGACTGCCCGCGCGCGGTCAGGGTGATGTCCAGCAGCTTGGCGGCCTTCTTCGCGTCTTCGTAGAAGATCTCGTAGAAATCGCCCATGCGATAGAACATCAACTGATCAGGGTGCTGGTTTTTGAGGCGCCAGTACTGCTGCATCATTGGAGTGTGGGAGGACAGATCGGAGGTGTTTTTACTCATCAGATAGTTAGCAAATTCGTTAAAAGGAGTGGGGCAAAGATGGGGCACTTGGCCCTGCTAATTTTGCGATGGCGGCAAGGTTAACACGCGAGGTCTAGGGTTCGCAGGTCACAAACAGCCAGGTAAAACCCAAAAATGGCGCAGCGCCCAATGGCCATCACTCTCAAGAATGAACACCGAACCTGTGGCGAGCTACCTCGCCACAGGTTAGCGGTGCTTGAGCTATCTCTTGAGTGATCGGAATCAGGCGCCGCACCGGTTTTTCACTCGCCCCTTACTGAAGGTTACCGGGCGAATCCAACACCCTCACCACATCATCAACCACCGCCTTGACCATCTCCTGCAAGTAATGCGACGCCCAAGCGTAACGGTCCGTTTCCTTGGTCATCGCCGCATCTTCGGCGAGTTGTTTGGCGACGTGGAGGAGGTCCGAGGCGTGGTTTAAGGCTTCGTGCAGGGAGACGCCGCTGTTGACGCGGAATAGCGGTTGGTCGCAGTGGAAGGAGAAGGGGGTGACGCCGAGGGTGGTTAACGCAGACGGATTTGTAGCGGTCATCGGTAAAACTCCCATATCGGTTGAGAGCTACCACGTTCGTTATCAGGCGAATTGGGTGGCAGCTGTGCGCAGGCTGATAAACCGGAGATACAGGAACCCGGCAGACCCGAAGGTCTCCCACGCACAGCCGCCATTGCACGAAATGTTGGGCGAAAAAAAACGCCAGCAAATCGGGTTTTGGGGGCGCTAGGTGCGCCTGCATCTTGCCGGGTTATCAGGCCCGGTCGCTGAATTGGCAGCGACGGAGGGGAGGGTAGCGTGGTGGGGGTATGGGTGCAACTGGGGATATTGCGTCACAGAAAACGAATTTACCCCTGAACTATTCCCGTACGAAAGCTAACCCACTCAAAGCGCCGCATAGACCGGGGCGGCAAGGGGACAGATCAATTTAATTATTATCCAGAAAATAAATCAGTCCCCTCAGTTGTACTTCCCCCCATTATCTAAGGCCCGCACGCGGGTAAAGCCGAGAATCACGGTAAAGCGTTGTTGCTCGAGCACCACTTCAATCTGCCAGCCCAGTTTTGCACATAGCTGGCGCATCAACTGCAGCCCGAGCCCGTAGCCAAAATCGTTGGATTCCTGCCGCGACTTGATCTCCCTGATGTGGTTGACGATGCGCAACTGAGGGTACTTGAAACTGATTTCCACGGTGCCGTCTTCTGCGTATTGCAGCGCATTGCGCAGGAAGTTACCGATCACAATGCGACACGCCGTGGGGGGCAATAGGCAGGGCTCGGTGTGGATGTTGATCATCAAGTCGATATCCCGGTTACCGATCAGGTAGCGATGCTGTTGAATCAACTCGCCAACCAACTCGCTGACGTCAATGTGTTCCTGCGGCAATGGCTCGGGGTTCTCGCGGCTCATCCACAGCAACGTCTCGGCGATCAGTTGCATGTTCAGCACCGAACGTTCGATACGTTGCAAGGGCGGTGGCAGGACGCCGCCGGACTGCATGGCCAGCAATTCAATATTGGCCTTGAGCACGGCCAGCGGGGTCCGAAGTTCATGACTGGTATAGCGCAACAAGCGCTCTTCACGCAGGCTGGCGGCCTGAACCTGCTCAACGCTTTGGGCCAGTACATCAGCCAGCATGTTGAACTCTTTGAAGCTGAAGTCCGGCCGTTTGCCAGACAAGGCTTCCGGATTTTTCAGCGTACTGGACCATTGGGCCAGACGCCCCAGCGGGCGAACCAACCACCAGACCAGCAATGCGATGATGATCAATGCCGGCACAAATACCGCCAGGCTGATCAGCGCAACGCTACGCAGTACCTGGTCAAAGTAGGCGTCGGACAGCGGAGTCTCGACCTCACCCCCGGCTTCATGATCGTGGTCGACGTCGTACATATAAAGAATTTTGCCATCACCGAGGGGCTGCTCGAGGATTATCTGAATCGGCGCGTCGTCGTCATCGGAGTACAGGTCGCCAAAGATATGCACCGCGCCGAAGGACAGACTCGGTGGTGTCGCCAGTATCTGGCGAACGTTTTCCGGTAACGCCTGCTTGCCGATGACGCCGGTATAGAAGTAGTTGCCTGGAGGCGGCGTGGTCGGGTCGTTGTTGTAGTGCCTGGTGAAATACTGGGCTTCCTCTTCCATCATTGCACTGGCGGTGTAGAGCAACCCGCGCACAGTGAATGCAGGCAGCAATTGGCTGTAAATCACTAGGACCACAGTAATCAGCAGCAGAAAGCTCCCACTGATCACCCATTTCAAACTCAGGGCGTTACGCATGGGGTTTTACCTGAATACCGACCCCGGGAAGCGTGTGGATCAAGGGTCGACCAAAGGGTTTGTCTACCGTCTTGCGCAGTCGATGCATATGGACTTTAAGCGTATTGCTGTCGGGTGGCTCGTCGCCCCAGATGCTTGTTTCCAGGCGTTCCCGTGGTACGGGTTCTGGGCTGGCACGCATCAGGTGCTCCAGTAAGGTCCAGCAAATGGGCGACAAATGCAGCGCTTGCCCGGCGCGACTGACTTTACGGGTGCTCAGCTCCATCACCAAGTCATCCACCTGCAGGCGACTGGCCTGACCACTGCGGCGCAGGCTCAGTGCTCGAATCCTGGCCACCAGTTCGGCCAACTCGAATGGCTTCACCAGGTAGTCATCAGCGCCCGCAGCAAAGCTGGCGAGTTTGTCCGACAGAGCATCCAATGAAGTGAGCATCAAAATGGGCGTCTGACTGCCTTGCTGGCGTAACCGTTCACACAATTGCTGGCCGTCCAAACGCGGCAACATGATGTCCAGGATAATGACGTCGTAGTGCTGCTCAAGTGCCAGGTTAAGCCCGGTCTGGCCATTACTGGCGTGGTCGCAGACGATGCCGCTGATCTCCAGGTATTCAATGACGGTAGTGGCCAGATCGAGATTGTCTTCGACCAGCAGCAGGTGAATATGCACGGGATGTCCCCTTGGACGCTTGTCATTTATGGCCCGAAGGATAGCGGAAGTCAGCAGGGGTTCTCTGCAGGTTTACCTGACGTTAACCCATCACTGTTTAAGCTCAGGCTCTTCATATCCTGAGAGCGGCACAGCCATGAACCTGTCCTCGATGATCAAAGGCGCTTTGTTAGCGTTGATTTTTTTCGGCCTGATGGCCAGCGCCCTGCCGTCCCGGGGGCAGTTTGTGCGTCTGGGAGGCGGCGTCTGGTTTCTGATGGGCCAGCACATCGAGCAGACACGTGCGTACGGCGTTGCCAATGCACAGCCATAACGACGGCGTCAGCTACGCCTGGCAGGTAGCCATATGCCTCACACTGGTTGTGTGTGTGTCGGTGTCCATGGGTATCTATATCGTTCGCTTGAATACGCAAATTGATAAGCAACGAGAACTGTCGCCGGTGTATCTGCACGATTGTGACAAAGGGCTTGGGGGCTTTGTGGTCTACACCGACGGCAGGCGTAGCGTGGACAGTTGCTACATAGTCAATGAAAGTGAATCAACGGGCGTCGACGGGGCGCAGGACCCAACAAGACTCACCGCGTGGTGAGCGGCTCAGATACACCCTCTCGTACAATAAAACCGCTCCCTGATCGGTTGGCACATTCCAGACACCAAGAACTCCACCCGCAGGGCAACCCGCTCAAAGCGCTGCATACACCAGTGATGACAGCCTTCCAGGCCGAGGGTCAATCATCGAATGACTGCCCGAAGTCGTGGTGACAAACCCAAAGCTCGCTCGCCTCTCGGGGTCGGCGAAGCTTATCGGACCACCCAGCCCGATATGGCCAAAGGTGCCCGGGCCCATTGCGTGGGAAGCCGTCGGATCACGTTGCTGTTCCAGCATGCAGCCCAAGCCATAACGCATTGGGCGCATCCAGACCCGGTCCATGCCGTGACTGTGTTCTCGTGTGAACTCATTGAGCAGTTCGCGACCGATAAAGTGTCCGGCCATTAATGCCGTGTAAAAACCGGCTAAACCGTGCGCTGTGCCATGCCCGCACACCGCCGGTTGCTGATAGGCCCACCAGCGTGGGTCACTGGTTCGCCTGGGCACCATTCCGGGGTTGGTGAAGGCGAGTGTCGCGATGTGCAATGGCTCGTTTTTGAGCACCGTGCGCAACGCTTGCGAGTAACTGTCACCAATGCGTCCGCTGGCAGCGTCGAAACGAGCAATGCGATGAAAGTCTTTTGCGTCCACGCCAAGGTGAACGTCGAGGGCATGGGGATCCAGAATCTCTTCATGAATAAAGACACAGGGATCACGCCCGTCCACCCGGCGAATCAGCTCTCCCAGGATCCAGCCAAACGTCGTGGTGCCATACCCAAGGTCTGTTCCCGCTTCCCACCAAAGCGGCTCGGCCTCCAGGACCCGCACCATATGCTCCCAGTCATACATCATGGCGTTATGGTCGGGGGCTCGCAGTGCCGGCAGGCCCGCGGTGTGATTCATCACCTGACGCAAGGTCACCTTGGCTTTGCCGTTTTGGGCGAACTCAGGCCAGTAGCGGGCCACGGATGCATCCAACTCCAGCTTGCCCTGTTCAACCAACATCAGCACGGCCACCGCGACGTAGGGTTTTACCACGCAAAAGGTATTGGCCAGCGTGTCGTGGCGCCAGGGCGTGGTGCCTTCCTGATCCGCCGTACCGGCCCATAAGTCGATAACCTTCTTTCCGTCTACTTGCACACACAGCCCTGCACCACGCTCCTGCGGATCATCAAAAATGTCCTCGAAGGCTTGCCTGACCGCTGCGAACTGCTGCGCACAGATCCCTTGTGCTTTCATACTTCAGACTCCTTGTCGTTGTAGTGCTGCCCTTGATACGTGCGAGCGTGATGGCACTCACCCCCGCGACCGAGTGTGTGCGTGCTTCGTGGAATAACGGTTCGCGCGCTTGTAGGTGCCGAAGTCATTGAACCTGACACCGGCTTGCGCCATAACTTTATGCGCATGGGGTGCCGTCATCTGGCGAAGGTAGAACGGGTCTCTGACCACAAAGTGATGAATGCTGTGCGTGCTGCCGAAGTTGAAACAGAACATCTGGAACGGCCACAACCACCAGGGGTTCATCACCTGAGTTTGTTGTAACGGATTGCGCGCGGCAACATCGCCATAATAGTGCATGTTTGAACTGATGAAAAACAGGCAGAATTGGCGTATTAAGTTAGGCGCGATCAGAATAACAACGGCGCTGTTAACTATCTCGATTAACCCCGGCGTTGCAGCGGAAGGGTGAACCTCCTGGCCCATGATTGAGCCAAACCAGACAGTTGCGTGGTAGCCAAGGAACACATACCAGCACCCCCAATACAACAGGCCGAAAGGTGTGTTGAGCCGAATAATCTTGCCTAACAACTTAATCTTTTGCCGCCATCCAGGTGCAAAAATCGCGTTTAGAAAACCAAATATAAAACCATCCATCAGTTTCAATAAGCGCAGTATTCCCCACGGGCTACCACTGGTCGTTATCCAGGCCTCGACATCTGAATCAGTTCCGGACTCTTTGTGATGGTGAAAATGCAGACTGCGTCTTAACCAAGGACTGGGCATGCCCGGTCGGGCCAGCCAGCAAAAAAACATCATGGCATTATGGGCCAGTGGCTTTTTCCTGAAATAAAGACGATGAATCAAGTCGTGCTCGATTTCATGAATAAGCGAAGTCAGTAGCGCATTGATAAAAATGCACAGCCATGCGGGGATAAAACCCTTGATGTAGAGACCTCCTGTGATAACCATGCCCACCAGTGAAAACACCATGACACTTGCGCCCAGCGCATCCTGGCGCAGCAAGATCGGATAACGTTCGCGCAGGTAATTGCCATGCTCGGTAATGCTGCGGGTAACCGTATCGATCTTTTCCTGATCGGTAGTTAGCCGATCAACTTCAACGGCTTTTTCCAAGACTTTCATCCATTCATCCTCTGCTTGCGTCAGGGAATTGCCAGCCTTGTCAAGCCGGCCACGTCAACTGTTTGAACTGGAAAACAATGGGTATTTAACGCTGTTGCGTAAATCCAATGAATGCAAAATCGACGCTGTGTCAAAAACTTGTTAGGATTAATCCAGGCCTCAAAATGATAAGACAAGTTCAAGTCTTTGCAACTGTGTATTTTGGGTGGCTTCAGTGTTACGGATGTGTAAGGATTTAGTGATTTAGTTACAGTTTGTACAAGTATAAAAAGGACTTTGTACAACTATTGCCAAGGAGGCACCATGAGATCTTATCGCATTAGATATTTCCGGCACTCTCTGCAAGCGCCCTGCGATAGCATCGAGAACATACCCAGCCGTGATGTATTTGACGCGGTGTTTTGCGATGAGGCAGCAGACGAGGCGGTAAATCGCGCTGGCCTGGAAAGACTCATTCGCTACCTGCAGTGCGGGGATACCGTGGTGGTCGATAGCATGACCTCGCTGACTTCCAGTACCGAACAACTGTGTACTCTTATTCGACGGCTGATTGAAAAGCAGGTAACGCTGGAGTTTCTAAACGAAAACCTGATTTTCCGGCATGACTGTCTTGAGGTTGTGGAGACCATCATTGCGGTAATGGAGCGGATTGCGGCGTTCGAACGCGCCACAAGAAGGGAGAAACAGGTAACCGGAATCGCTGCCGCAAAGGTCCGTGGGTGCTACGGCGGTCGCAAGAAAAAACTGTCTGGCAATCAGGTGGTCAGTTTGATTGGCCGAGCCAGCGCAGGAGAAAACAAATCTAAATTGGCGCGTGATTTTGATATCAGTCGTCAGACACTTTATCGCTATTTGAAACCCTCATAGGGCGTGTCAGCGGCCGAATGCAGCCGGGCAGAGGTGGAAAATTTTTGATATTGCATAAAATATGCAATTTAGCATTTGCCAACCCCAAAAACTCCCGGCACTATCGCCGTTATGCAAAAACGCAACGTTTCAACCGTCTTAAGAGAGCTGCTGGACCGCGACCGGATCTCCCCCACGGAGCTTCACCGGCGTACCGGCGTGCCTCAATCCACACTTTCGCGGATCCTCAGCGGCAAGATCGTTGATCCGTCGGACAAGCACATCTCGCGCATCGCCGAGTACTTTCGCGTCAGCACCGACCACTTGCGCGGGCGCGCGGCGATGGGTGCTGGGCGCGATGACGGGCGCGACCCGATGCATTCGGAACTCAAGGACATAAGCCTGTGGGACGACGACACGCCCGTTAATGATGACGAGGTGTCGATCCCCTTTTTGCGCGAGGTTGAATTGGCTGCTGGATCAGGAAGATTCGTCATCGAGGAAAGTGAGAAGGCCAGCCTGCGGTTCGGCAAGCGCAGCCTTCGCCACAACGGTGTGCAGTTCGACCAGGCCAAATGCGTGACAGTGCGTGGCAACAGTATGTTGCCGGTGCTGCGCGATGGCGCGACGGTTGGGGTGAATGCGGGCAAGAGCGGCATTGGTGATATCGTCGACGGCGACTTGTATGCCATCAATCACAATGGCCAGTTACGGGTGAAACAGCTCTACCGCCTGCCTTCCGGGATTCGCCTGCGCAGTTTCAATCGCGATGAGCACCCGGACGAGGACTACAGCTTCCAGGATATCCAGGATGAGCAAATCAGCATCCTCGGCCATGTGTTCTGGTGGGGCATGTACGCCCGTTAACCTCCTTGCGTAAGACAAAGCCCGCCCATGTGCGGGCTTTTTTTCGACCGTAGAAAACCGGTAAACCCCTGGCCCATAAGGTTCGAAATGCGCTGGTGCATTCCGATAGCAAAAAAAATGCATTTGTGCATTGACTGTATATGCATACATGCATATTCTCCGTCTCAAGCCAGCCAACAAGGTGGTGGAGGCGGCAAGGATGCTGCCAAGGAAAGTGACAAGGAAGGCACGCAACATCGGCAAGGACGCCATCGAAGCGATGGCAGGGATGCCAGGCAACACCGGCAAGGATGCCGACGCTCTTTAGTTACACCGCTTCAAAAAAACAGGCAGCGATGAACCGGCCTCAACGGTTCAGAGGGTTGGCAACTGACCCGGGTGTGCAGCGTAAAGCACCAGAAGCAGTTATCCGGCAGACAGGGATCGTGGTCGGAAAAACATTGAGGAAAGAACCGTACCGCGCCAGTAGCGCCGAACGTTCGAGGACATCATTACTGAAAAGCCCGGGCAACCGGGCTTTTTGGAATGCCGACCTATCGAAGCATGTGTGAATGAAAAATGGACTATTGAGTGCTCAGCCAGGAGGCGTGACATGACAAATGAACAGCAAGCGTTAGCGGAAATGCCTATCTGGCTGGTCATCGTATTGGCCGTGATCGGCGGTGTATCCGGCGAAATGTGGCGCGCCGACAAAGAAGGCGCACGTGGCTGGTCGCTGATCCGCCGCCTGGCCCTGCGCTCCGGCGCGTGCATGGTCTGCGGGGTTTCAGCCCTGATGCTGTGCTACGCCGCCGGCATGTCGATCTGGACCGCCGGCGCCATTGGTTGCCTCACCGCGATGGCCGGTGCCGATGTCGCCATTGGCCTTTATGAACGCTGGGCCGCCAAGCGCATCGGGGTCAACCAAGGCTCCGGCCAAGACCCGCAGTAACCGTTGCAAGGATGCTACTTAATATGACCCTTATCGAAAAGCCATCCCAACTGCCCAACGCCATAGGCGCGGCGCTGCACGCGGCCTTCCCGAACTTGAAGGTCGGCAATCACCAGGATTTTCAGGGCGCCTTGGATAAAACCGGCGTGTTGATCACGGTCGAAGGCAATGGCCCAGGCATTCGCTCTCGCGAAGGGCGCAAGGCTCACGCCCTGACGATTTCTCTCCGGGCCATGGTGGCGCCGGGTGCGCTGCCGTTTGATGCCTGCGACCTGGCCAGCCAACTGATGGACCAGGTGCTGGATAACCGTTGGG
Organism: Pseudomonas sp. PA-6-3C; assembly: GCF_021605825.1. Taxonomy (NCBI): domain Bacteria; kingdom Pseudomonadati; phylum Pseudomonadota; class Gammaproteobacteria; order Pseudomonadales; family Pseudomonadaceae; genus Pseudomonas; species Pseudomonas sp. PA-6-3C. The sequence continues at coordinate 56,243 of NZ_WKDV01000016.1, read as the reverse complement.
GCCTGCCATTGGCCCAGTGCGATTTGCCGCTAAATATCGTCGCCGCTCCGGTTGCTGCAACAACAGCAGAAACGGACTACGACACTTGGACTGTCTCCTTCACCCAGACCGTCTACATCGGGCCGGTATTACTCACAGATCCTACCGGACAGCCGCTGTTTGCCCGCACCTGGGAAGTGTCGAACATCGACGATCCCGACCAATACAAACCACTGGCGGAGTAGCCCATGTTCGACGCGCTGTTACGCATGCAGCTGGGGCCGATTGTCGAGCGCCTGGCAGAGATGGAAACCCAACTTGAAGACCTGTATCGACGCGCCGAGAGTTTTTGTCGGATCGGCACGTGTCAGTCGGTCGATGCCGCCAGCAATACCTGCAAGGTCAGCCACGGTGATTTGCTCACCCCGGCGATCCGCTTTTTCAACCCCAGCGCAGGCGGACAAACCGAAACGCGTATCCCGTCCGTGGGTGAACAATGCCTGTTGCTCAACTACGGCGGCGGCGAAGGCGGTGGGCAGTCTGTGGCCTTGTTCGGCCTCAACAGTAGTCAGTTTCCGCCCGTCTCCAGCGTTGCCACATTGACCCGACGACGCCATCAGGACGGCACCCAAAGCGACTATGACGATGCCAGCCACATTTTCAATTGGGTCAACGGCCCCACCACGTTCAGCGGTTCGCGCGAACAGGTAGACGTCAAAGTCGGCGCCGCCAGCTTGGTCATGAGCGCCCAGAACATCACCCTGCAAATCGGCGGCACCAGCCTGGTACTGGACGCTGGCGGCGCGCACTTCAGCGGCCCGCTGGTGGACCATCAAGGCCGCGTCATCAGCCCTCGATAAGGACATCCCATGCTCGGCATCGATCGAAACACCGGGGCAGCCGTCGATGACTGGCTGCAGTTCGTGCAGCGCGCCACCCGAGCGCTGACCACCCCCGTGGGCACTCGGCAGAAACGCCCGCTATATGGCTCGCTGATCCCGCAACTGCTCGGCCAGAACCTCGGCGACGACCTGCTGATACTCGCCCAAAGCCACGCCGCGCAGGCGTTCTACAACAGCCACAACGGCATCGGCGATTTTCAACCCCAGGTCATCGTCGCCACCCGCCAAGGCGCCGGCCTGCTGTTGCGCTTCGCCGGCACCTGGAAAAACCGCCAACAAACCTTCGAGGTCGTGACATGAGCATGCTGATCCCCGGCCAGAACCAACTGGCAGAACCGGCCATCATTGCGGTGGATGAGTTCGAGCCGTTGTTGGCCGAATTCAAGGCGTTTGTTGTGGACTACGTCGCCACCCGAGCACCGCAAAGCGCGGCCAAACTCAAGGTCAGCCTCGACAACGAAAGCGAGTTGCTGACCCTGGCCCTGGAAGCCTTCTGTGTAAGGCTGCAAACCCACGAACGCAAATACAATGCCCGTATCAAGCAGATGCTGGCGTGGTGGGCCACCGGCAGCAACCTGGATGCGCGCCTGGCGGACATGGGCCTGGAACGCCAAGTGCTCGATCCAGGCGACCCGGCGGCGTTTCCGCCGGTGCCGCCGACGTTGGAGAGTGACGACGACGCTCGCTTGCGTTATTACCTGGCGCCCCATGCACCGGCAGCCGGCTCGCGGATGCAGTATCGGCGAGAGGTTTTTACCCTTGGTGAACGGCCGTCGGTGAAGGTGCAAAGCGCGACGCCGGGCGTGGTGACGGTCAGCTACACCTTTGATCCGGACGGCTATGCGGCGCAGGTCAAGGACGGCAATGCGCGTAGAACGGCGCCCGGCGAAGTGATGGTCACGGTGCTTGCTCGTGAGAGCGACGGCACGCCGTCCGCCGATTTGCTTGACGGGGTTCGTCGCCATTTCGCACGGCCGGATGTGCGGCCGGAGACCGATCTGGTTAGCGTGCAAGGTGCGCAGATCCTGCGCTACAAGATCCGGGTCGTGGCCAAGATCAATGCCGGGCCGGATTCGGGGCTCACTCAAGTTGCGGCGCAGAAACTGCTGCTGGACTACGCAGAGTCCTGTCATCGTCTCGAAGGGCGGGTGGATCCCAGTTGGATCGACTACGCGATTCACAGCGCCGGTGCCGCGCAGTTACAGATCGTTGAACCGCTCGAACCCATTATCAGTAACGCCTTCCAGGCCCCTTATTGCACGGGTGTCGAGGTGGAGGTGCGCACGCTATGAGTGAGCACAAAGCGAGTTTGTTGCCAGCCAACAGCTCACCGTTGGAAAAGGCTCTGGACGTGGGATTCGGGCAATTGCTCGACCGGGTCATGCCGCCGTTTCCTGCGTTGATGAATCCACTGCAAACCCCTGGCGAATTCCTGCCTTACCTGGCCGCCGACCGCGGCGTCAGTGAATGGGACGCCGACGCCAGCGAAACCGAAAAGCGCCTGACCGTGGCCTTGTCCTGGCAGATCCAGCGTCAGGCCGGCACGCCCAAGGCGTTGAGTTATGCGGTGGAATCGCTGGGGTTCACCCCCAACATCAGCGCCTGGTATCAGCAGCGGCCAAGGGATATGCCCTACACCTTCGACGTGCAGGCCATCATCGGGCGCAGTTGGTCCAGCGGTGATCACAATCGTTTGATTCGCCGTATCAACGCGGCCAAAAGCGAGCGGGACCAGGCGACCATCACCATCGTGCATGAAACCCAAGGGCGACTTGCGCTCACTCAAGTCCTCCATGCGCCGTTAAGTGACGGCGAGTTGTATCTGGACGGAGCGCTGCCGGACGTTGCGCTGGTTGCCCGGCTTAACAGCGCTGGGGTTGCCCAGCACTACACCATTAACGACTACGACCTCAGGGCGCAGCCATGACAGATGACATTACGCGCCTGGTGCGCTTCACCTCCAAGGGTTTGGATGAAGTGCTGCAGGCAAAGAACCAGGGCTTGAAAGGCGAAATCACCCACATCGGCGCCGGTACTGGCCGCTATAACCCGGACGGCACCGAAGTGGCCTTGCGCGACGAGCGCCAGCGTGTCGCCATTGTGGATTACGAGGACTTGGGCGAGCGCCAACTCAGGATGGCCGCGCTGTTTGATGGCGACGGTGAATATGAGATTGGCGAGTTCGGTTTTTACCTCGCCAGTGGGACCCTGCTGGCGGTGTATTCCGTGGCGGGGAAGTTGCTGACCTATAAAGCGTCGGCGGCACGGGTGCTGCAAAAGTTTACGCTGGATATTTCGCCGTTGCCAACAGACAGTGTGACGGTGGTAGTGGGCAGTGAAAACCTCAATGTCTTATTGACCGAAGAATTCGCTCAACTGGCGGCAGCCAGCGTTGACAACATGGCGAGGCATGTGGGGGTTTTGTTTCGCGTCATGAGTATGGAAACCAAATAGATATTTTACAGGGAGTTTAAACGATGAGTTTGGAAACGGTAATCGCCGGCTTGGTGTCGGCATGCAATGCGTTGACGGATACGGTCAACAAAAAGATTTCATTGATAGATCAACGCGTCGCTGCGGCAACTGAACAGGTTCCAGCTGCTGTTCGAGCAGAGGTTAACAAGGCGTTATATGTCGACTCTTCCAGCGGTGTGGATACTAATAGTGGTTTGACTCCCGATAAGCCGCTTAAAACTATTGCGGCGGCGGTGAGCAGAGTTATGTTGTGCGGCTCCGCGACTATTTTTTTGCGACGCGGTAAGGTTTATGAAGTCGGTCGGGGCCTGGGCGGCACCAACGTTGATAACATGTCGCTTCTTTTTGTCCCTTACGGTACGGAAGCCTCTAAACCGATCGTGCGTGGGGCATTGGTGCGCTTTTCTGACTCCAGTACTTATGTGTGTGGTGGGTTCTCTGCCTTCACCGAGATGTCTATAAAGTTTACGGACTGCCGAATCGAAACAGGACTGGCTAATGGCGTGTCGCAATATGGCCCCGATTACGGAGGCTTGTTTTCTCGCGACGGCGGTCTTGGTGAGAGCGTGAGCTTTAAGCTCTTCTTTCATAAGTGTGAAGTCGTTGTTCAAGACGTGCCACTGTTCAGCACGTATTACGGATTTATTCAACTTAGCCTTGCGCAGACGACAATCAGTAAAGGTGGGACACAGAGCACAATCGTGAATGTCGGTGTGCCTAAGATGGTTGATATCAGTAGCGTGTCTATTGTTGGTTTCGGCGCTGGGGCAACGCTGGATAACCTGCTTACTTTGGCGCCGGGTTCCTACACCGCCAGGCAGGTTTATACAACTATTTCTGCATAAGGAGTTTTTAAGTGAGAACAGTTACTTACAAGGGCTCGATCTACGTCAATCCAGACGCAGAGAGTCTTCAGCATATCGGTTTGTCGGCTGACGATGCGGCTGAGGTTATGGCACTGCTGGTTAGCAGTGAAACGCTGCAACGCCGAGACGAGCTACTGCAAATCGCGGCGATACGCATCGCACCGCTGTTGGATGCACAAGAGTTGGGAAAGGCAACCGATGACGAGTTGGCGCGGCTGCAAGCCTGGAGGCTGTATCGAGTCGAACTGAACCGCCTCGATAAGCAGGCAGATTTCCCAACCTCAATTGATTGGCCTGTAGCGCCAATCCAGTGACTGACACGACCGCGAAAGCGGTTTTTTTTCGCCCGCTGAATTTTCTTATTCAGAAGGCATTTTTGCGTCTGGAGAAACTTACCCATGGCCAACCGCCAAACCTACACCGTCCTCATCCCATTCCCCACCGGAGGTGGCCACTGGTCCACCGCCGGTGAGGAGCTTGAACTTCTGGACGTCGAAGCATCCGCCCTGCGCACCGCCGGCCGCCTGGAACTGACCAGCGTCCTTAACTCCACCCCCAAGAAGGCTGACTAATCATGGCTGAGGTTTTGAACTTCGAGCACAACGGCATCACCGTGAATGCCACCGAATCCCCCGAGGCCATGGGTGGCCTGGGCGACAACGTTATCGGCCTGGTCGGCACCGCGCCGAATGCCCACGCGTCGATCCCGAAAAACGCGCCGTTTCGCATCAACAGCTTCACCACCCAGGCGCTGTTGGACCCCACCGGCGCTGAGTCGGGCACGCTGTTTCAGGCGGTGTACCAGATCCTCAAAGTGGTCAAGGTGCCGGTTTATGTGGTGATCGTGGAGGAGGGCGCAACCCCGGCCGACACAATCAATAACGTGATCGGCGGCAACGAACCGACCACCGGCCGCAAGCTGGGTCTGGCGGCTCTGAGCAGCGTCCCTGAAGACCTGACCATCATCGGCGCGCCAGGCTTCACCGGCACCAAGGCCGTGGCCGGTGAGTTCGCTGCCTTTGGCAAGCGCATCAAGGCCCGTGTAGTGCTGGACGGCAAGGATGTCTCGGTCGCTGACCAAGTGACCTACAGCGGTGAACTGGGCGGCGCCGAGCTCGGTTTTGACCGTTGCCTGCTGGTGCACAACCTGCCGTCGGTGTATTCCAAGGCGGCGAAGAAAAACGTGTTCCTGTCGCCATCCTCGCTGGCCATCGCCGCACTGGCCAAGGTCAAGCAATGGGAAAGCCCAGGTAACCAGGTGACCTTCGCCGAGGACGTTTCCCGTGTGGTCGAGTACAACATCCTCGACACTTCCACCGAAGGCGACCTGCTCAACCGTTACGGCGTGAGCTACTACGCGCGCACTGTCCTTGGCGGCTTTTCGCTGCTGGGTAACCGCTCCATCACCGGCAAGTTCATCAGCTATGTCGGCCTGGAAGATGCCATCAGCCGCAAGCTGGTCAAGGCCGGCCAGAAAGCCATGGCCAAGAACCTCACCAAGTCGTTTATGGACCAGGAGGTCAAGCGCATCAACGACTGGCTGCAAACCCTGGTGGCCGATGAAACCATCCCCGGCGGCAGCGTGTACCTGCACCCGGAGCTGAACAGTGTCGAGAAGTACAAGAACGGCACCTGGTTCATCGTCATCGACTACGGCCGCTACGCGCCGAACGAACACATGATTTATCAACTCAATGCCCGCGATGAAATCATCGAGCAGTTCCTGGAGGACGTTCTCTAATGTTTACCAACCGTGTAAGACAGGCCATTGCGGCCACCCTTCAAGGCCTGCCGTTGTCCGCGACAGTAGAGGAGTTCACCCCGCCGAAGATTGAGTTCGACATGGAGTCCATGTCCGGTGGGCGCTTCATCGCCGAAGAAATGGCCAAGAGCGGCAAGGTGCTCAATGCCAAGTTGGTTCTGCAAGGTGCCGGGCCGGAAATCATGTTGGCCCTGGGCGTGCGCTTGGGTGACGACATTCTGCTGAACGTGCGAGAAGCCGGTCAGGATCAGGATGGCAAAACCTACTTCACCTACCACACGGTCGGCGGCAAACTCAAATCCCTGGAGGAGGCGAAGCTGAAGATGGGCGACAAGGTCACCACCACTTTGGAACTGTCCTGCCGTACCTACAACCGTCTGGAAAACGGCATTTCGGTGATCGACATCGACGTGCGCACCCAGAAGTTCGTGCTCAACGGCGTCGACATTCTCGGCGATGCACGCCGCGCGGTGCTGATGCCTTAAAGGCGAAGCGGGCACGGACAATGTGGGAGCTGGCTTGCCTGCGATGGCATCACCTCGGTGCACCAGACATACCGAGTCGCCTGCATCGCGGGCAAGCCCGGCTCCCACATTGACTGTGTTTAACCTCAAAAATGCTTAACAAGGAATTGCCCCATGGCCTGGATGCCACCGCTGCACATTCTGCTGTCCCCGATCACCGCCGATACTGGCGCGACGATCCAGCAGATTCAACTCAAGCCGTTGTTTTACGCCGCGCAAAAAGACGCGCTGGCCCGGGCCGGTGATGACGAGGACGACCAGTTTTTTGAACTGGCGAAACTCGCCACCGGCCTGTCGGAAAAAGAGCTCGACCAGCTCAAGCGCCCGGACTACGTGAGCATCGCTCAGTACGTACATGACATGTCGACACGCCCTACGTCGTTCTTCCTGGATCAGCCTGAAGAAGCGAGCCACGATCAGCCTGTCCAGCTGTTGCTGGCCCTCGACGCGGCCGGTCGCAGCCTGACCGAACTACCCCTGGAAATGCCCGCCCTGCGCGCCACCAAGGTGATGAAAAAACTCGCCACCAACAAAGAACGCGCCGAGTTCATCACCGCTCATTGCACCGGTTTGATGATCCCCGATCTCGCTGGCCTGACCGTACCCGACTGGACGGAACTGCAGGAGCGCATCGACGATTTTTTAAATCAACCGGCGGACTTCTTTCGCAGCGCGACATCGAAGTAATCCTCGATGTGGTGCCGCTGATTTACTCGGTCAATGAGGCAGAGATCCTCGACTGGGACGCCGGCAAAGCATTGCGCCGCTACGACATCGCGATCACTCGCCTTGGCGTTAAACAGGAGTAAGCGGGATGCAAAACAAGTATTCGCTCGCGTATGCCATGGCCAAGGATGGCCAAGGTATTTTTAGCAACGCAGACAACGCAAAGGGGGGCGAGATTGTCAGCCCAGGCCCTTTGGTCTCTGGTGCTCTCGCAGAAGCGCCGTCGTTTTCCTCGATGAGTCTGGCGCTGACCAATGCAGGCTTGCAACTCAATGGCCTCTCGCTGTCCCTGGGGTTAGTGCGCAACAGCGTGGACGCGCTGGAAGACGCCTTGTCGCGGCTGAAGGCGGTGGACGTTGAACCGTCTAAAATCGATCAGCGTAGTGAGCAGAAGACGACCACCGAGGTTAAGTCGAGCGCATCGCAAGATCGGAGCTTGGTCCGTGACGCCATGACGTTGCGCGATGTAAAGAGCCTCGATCCGGTCGCAGCCTTCCAGCAATCGTTTGCTGCACCCGCCGTTGCGGAAAAAACTACCACTCAATTGCGAGAGGAGTCGTCAAAGAGTGAGGAGCGGCTCTCCACCACGCTGAAGCTCGCGCCGGTGCTCGGGGAGGACTGGTGGCTGCAAGCCAAGACCCATGTGATGGACCGCGCCAACACCATAGCGGGTGAGTCGCCCACAGCTGTCACCGCTGTAAAAATGGCTGAGGTGGTCGTTTTGCCGGTTATTTCACCCGTCATTACTGGCTTTTTTTCGGGCTTGGGAGAGACGATCAAAACCCGGGTAACGGGTAACTTGGTTGATGTAACGCTTGGCAAGTTGCCTGGAGTCGCCGGCAAGCTATTCAAGAGTGATGGCTTTAAAAAGGATAAGTCCTGCTGCTGTGCTGCTGCTGTTCAAGCCTCACCCAGTAGCCGCCGCGTCAGCCGTAGAAGTTCTTCTGCCAGGAAGAAGAATACCCAACCGCCAAAATCGCAGAATAAGAAGACGCAGCGCGCGCAGAACAAGCAAGGTTCGCAGAAGAAACAGGCTTCCGTGGCCAAGCCAGCTGCTACCAGGCTTGCATCCACAAAAAGCGGCGGCGTGATGGCGACGCTGCGCGGTGTGTCCGAGCGCTTTGCCAAGTCCTTTTTCCCTGCGCAGTCGAATGGTTTTCACGCCGGTGGCCCTACTCAGGGGATGCAACTGCGCGAGGTCCAGGCAAATAGTCGAAAGCAGGGCGCTGATTACCGTCAACCGGCTGCTGGCAGAGGGCCGGGGCTGATGGAGGCCTTGGAGCGAGGGCTTGTCCCCCTGCCTTCTGATGGGCGTATGACTGCTCTGCCAAACACACAGACCTTCAGCCATGAGCGCTCAACTGAGGCGCTGCCTCACGCGCCGAAGCTGCCGGCCTCCGGCCTGTCAGGCGCGGTGAGCAAGCTGGAGTCCTCCGCCGCCCGCCGCCTCGGCCCGATGAGGTATGTCGACACTGCCATGGATGTGGCCGAGGGTATCCGCAACGGCGACGCCAAAGCCGTCGGTGCAGGCCTCACCACTGCAGGTGGCGCCTGGGCAGGAGCCTCCGCCGGCGCGGCCATTGGCACGCTGATTTTTCCCGGTGTCGGCACCGCGGTCGGCGGCGCCATTGGGGGTTTGCTTGGCAGTGAAGCGGGCACCTGGCTGGGTGACAAATTGTTCGGCTCAACCGACCGACTGCCTGCACCCGGTGCAGTGAGCAAAGAGCTCAGCGCCGCGCGTACCGACAATGTGCAAGTCACCCTCGCGCCGAGCATTCAGATTACCGGCGTGAACCCCGCCGATGCCCAGCAAGTCGTCAACCAGGTGATCCAGGCCCTGCAATTTCAGTGCATGCCGATGGTCACCGACACCCTTGGCATTCGGCGCAACGCGGCGCTGGCCGATCCACCAGGAGGTGATTGATGCAACAACAAATGGTCCTCGGCGACTTTATTTTTGGCCTGTCCCGTGGCTTTGCTTATTCCGGGCTGGTGCGTACCACTGATGGCGGCTGGAGTGACCTGGCGATTATTGCCAGCAAACCCCAGTCGCGGCAAAGCGGGCAGAAGCTGGAGAAGCTCACGTTCACCGGCACAGCGATGTATGCCATCGGCATGCAGCGCCTGGACGAGTTGCGCGCCCTGCAAAATGCGCGTGCGCCCTTACCGCTGGTCGATGGCATCGGCCGTAACTGGGGCCTGTGGCGGATCAATTCGGTGATGGAAACCCAGAGCAACGTGATCGATGACGGCACTGCCATGGTCATGGCCTGGACTATGGAACTGGAGGAATTCGTCAATGCGTAGAGTGCGAAGTATTGCCGGTGATTCGGTCAACCTGTTGCTCTACCGCGAATTGGGCCGTTGCGATGACGCGGCGGAAGAAACCCTTTGGCGTCTGAACCCCGAGCTTGCCGAGTACGGGCCGGTACTGCCCGCTGGTGTGTGGGTCATCGTGCCGGAAATGCAAGCGCGGCCGGCTGCTGTGCGGCCTGTTCTGGCGTGGGATTAAGGAGGCAACATGGCACAGGGATTTACGCCAATCGTGGAGTTTTATGGCGCCAATGCCGCGCTGCTCAATCAACGCCTGATGCGTTGGAGCCATACCGACGCTGCAGGTATCGAGTCTGACCGACTGGAGTTGACCCTCAATATCGAGGGGCTGGAAGGTTTGCCCAGCCTGAGCGGCAAGATCGGTTTGCGCGTGGGTTATCAGGAGTCCGCGCTGGTGGAGAAAGGCGAGTTCGTGATCACCCAGCGCACGCCCGTGCTGTTTCCCATGCGCTTGATGATCGTGGCGACTGCCGCGCCTTTCAGCATGCTCGACGCCAGCGGTTATCGCCAGCGACGGTCGGCCAGTTACGGACCAACCACGCTGGGCGCACTGTTTCGCCAACTGGTCAGTCGTCACGGTTTTTCACCGCGTGTTGCACCTGCGCTGGAAGGCATTGTGATTGCCCATATCGATCAGTCCAACGAAAGCGACATGGCGTTTATCACCCGCCTTGCCAAACGCTACAGCGCGGTCACCAAACCGATCAACGAGTTGTATGTGCTGGCCGAGGCGGGGCAGGTTAAATCGCTGTCCGGGCAATTATTGCCGCAGGTGAAGCTGTCCGTGACCCAGGACAATCGCCCCGGCGATCAGGCCTTCATCACCGCCAAACTCGACGAAACGTCCCGCTCCAAATACATGGGCAGCCGCGTGACCTGGTGGGATGCCGCAGGTGGCAAACAACAGGTAGTCGAAGTTGGGGTGGCCCCATTCAAAACCTTGCGCCAGCGCTGCCAGAACCAAGCCGAGGCGCGTGCCGTGGCTGAAGGCGAACTGCGACGTGTGGGACGCGAAGGTTTGAAACTGCTGATTGATTGCCCTGGCAACCCTTTGTTGGCTGCCGAAGGCGTGTTGTTGCTGGATGAAACTTGGCCTTCGTATATGCAGGGCCAGTGGTCGATGAAACAGGTGGTGCATGTTGGCGATCCGGCGACGGGGTATCGCAGTTCGATCACGGCGAATGGGTTGTCGGCGTGAACAGGTAAGTCATTCGCAGCAGCAGTTCACTGATGTTGGAGGAACTTATGTTGAAAGAGCTTCGATGCGGAAACTGCAAAAAACTCCTTGCTCGAATTGGCGAGGTTACAGAACTCCAGATCAAATGTTCCCGATGCGGGGCATTGAACCATGTGAAGGCCACGCGCCTCGAGCAATCGCCCATGAGCGCCATACGCCCAATATAGAGGCCTGAACTTAAATCAGCTCAGTAACGGAGTTTAAAATGGAAAACGCAAACTCAGCGTCTCAAACCTTGCAAGATCTTTGGACTCAAGTACAACCGGTGGATAACACCGGCATGCTTAGGCGCGTGGTTTTTGCGCAAGGCAAGTTTTATGCGGTTGGTGGCAACGGTCTTACCACAACCACTCAGGTTGTCAGCGGAGGCGCAACTGGTACAGCGTGGACCAAGCTTAAGGGCGCCCTCACCTCTGATAGCGGAAAGGTCCTCAACGAGCTGTACTGGAACGGTATTGGGTCATCGCTTCAAGCCCTTTCTCAATCCGGCAATCTGATCTTCGGCAGCGCAGACCACCCTGAAAGGGCTTGGACAGACCTTACGGCAACTGTTCGCGCGTCCGGAGACTTGCAAGGCATTGTGTTTTATTGGCCAATTTACGGCGAGAACTACACCTGGATACTGGTTGGGTCTAACGGTAAAGTCTTTTCCCGTTATGGCGATTGGTCAGGCCAGGTGGAGCGCACTACGACCTTCACTTCTAGCGAGACTGTGTACTGCGTCAACGTCATTGGCAGTTTTGTGTTGATTGCGGGATCGAATGGGAAGCTGCTTAGCGCTGTGAAGATGGCGACGGATAATCCGCAAACATTCACGACCAGAACCAGCACCTTCGGCTATAGCACCATCCTTTCCATGAAGCTTTGCAACGGGAAAATGTTTATCGTTGGTGCGGATGGCAAGATGGCATATTCATCCGATGGGCTTAGCTGGACTGCTGTTGAAGATACCAGTTTCGGTGGAACCATCATCCGCGACATTGCTTACGGTAATGGCAAGTATGTAGCTGTTGGCGACGGCGGCAAGACAGCCGTTTCCGAGGATGGGATCGGCTGGGTTCAGCAAGCCAACACTTTCGCAGGAACCGATATCCGGAGCGTTGCCTACGGCAACGGCAATTTTACAGCTGTTGGTGCAGGCGGCAAGATTGCTTACTGGACTCCATGATCTTCTATCTCCTTGCGTAATAGAGCCCAGCCGTCGCGCTGGGCTTTTTATTGCCTAATTTTCCCCAAGCCCTCAAAGCCTCTGACTTGTCACGCTGATGAGGGACCTATTCAGGGCCTCAGCATTCGCTGGGGCTTTTCGTGTCTGGAGGTTCAGCATGCTGCTCAGAAGTCTCGAAGAGGCGAAGCTATTTGTGGTGGTCGACGGCATCGCATGCGCCTACTACGCGCAGATCGGTGCAACCGAAATCGAAAATGCAAAACAGGCCGACTCGATTACACCAGAGCAGCGCTGGTTCCTGAAAGGGCTCACCTTCGGACCTATCAATCGTTAATTCCAGGCCTCGCCATTGAACGGGGACGTTTGCCTTAAGCCGTTCGTCCATTGATTGGCACTGACCATGACCTGCCAGCCTCCCATGTTCAAGCGCGGATATCCCGAGCATAAAAACGGAGAGTCAGCATGGACATCGATAAGAATGCGCCAGGCAATATTTCTCAGCAGGAAGTCACACGCGGCACTGATAACGAGACAGGGCATGACCCAAGGCGTGATGAGGACAAGATCCCGCTGCCGCTTGACGACGATGCACCTCTCGAAGAGGATATGTCGGATGTGGACGCCGCTGATTCAGTAGCGAGCGAGCATCCTGACAACTGAGTAAAATCAGCTAACAAACCCGGCGATTGTGTCGGGTTTTTTATTGCCCACGGAAAGGGTAATTCAGCAAAAGGAATTTGCAGATGTTGAAAGAATTCAGATGCAGTAACTGCAAAAGACTTTTCGCCTGCACAGGTGGGTTTACAGAGCTCCAGATCAAATGTTCCCGATGTGGGATGCTGAATCATGTGAAGCCCCCGAGCCTCGAGCAATCGCCTTTGAGCAACATGAAAGTGGAATCTTCCGCGACAAGTCATTCGACTCCATAGGTGAATACACATGAACACTATATTGAACTTCATCGTCTCTGAGAGCGCCAGGTGGCAGCATTCGCGTGCGGTTAATTCAAGGCGCGTGTGCTGCGTAATAGCTAAAGGATGGATAGGAAAAAGGGAGGCTCTATGTTTACGATTGACTACAACACTTATCGCACGCTTAAACCTTACGGCAAACGTGTACGTTTCCTGGTGTTGCACTACACCGCGTTGGACTTTTCTGGCTCGGTCAAATCGCTGACCACCGGGGCTGCAAGTGCGCATTATCTGATCCCGGATCCAACCGATCCGAGCTACATTGCGGCGGGCTTCAAGGGGCAGAAGATTTTCAGTCTGGTGGCGGAAGAGGACCGTGCGTGGCACGCAGGTGTCAGCCAGTGGGCCGGTCGTTCAGGGTTGAACGACACCTCTATCGGTATCGAGATTGTTAACCAGGCCACGGATGTCGACGGCGTTTTCACGTTCCCTGACTACCAGGCTTCGCAAATCAGAGCCCTCAAGCAATTGGCGAGGAACATCCTGCAACGTTACCCGGACATGTCGCCGAAAAACGTGGTAGGCCATTCCGATATTGCGGTCGGTCGCAAATCAGACCCGGGCCCCAAGCTTCCCTGGAAAGACCTTGCGCAGGCAGGTATCGGCGCCTGGTACGAGGATTCAGTCAAAGACAAATACCTCCAGCAATTCAGTGGCGAAATGCCTGAGCGTGAGCAAGTGGTTCAGGCATTTTCCCGCTATGGCTATGGCATTGAAACGCCCACTTCTGATGGTTTTTTCAGTGCGCTGGTACGGGCTTTTCAACTGCACTTTCGGCCTGAAAACCATGATGGCGTGCTGGATTGCGAAACCTGCGCGATCTTGTATGCACTGAATGAAAAATACGCCTGAGTTCGTGCGGCACTCAAAGCTCGATCTTCATTTCGAAGCGCCGAGGAGGGCAACATGGTCCTGTCCGAGCAACAGTTAGTTAAAGTCTTACCACGCTCACAGCTTAAAGCTGGCGTTTTCATTTCTGCGTTAAACGCGGCCATGTCACACCACCAAATCATCACACCTGAGCGCATGGCCGCATTTCTTGCCCAAATCGGCCACGAATCCGGCCAGTTGCTCTATGTGCGAGAACTGGGCAGCGATCAATACCTGAGCAAATACGACACCGGCACCCTGGCCGCGCGTTTGGGCAACACCCCCGAGGCCGACGGCGATGGCCAGAAGTACCGGGGCAGGGGGCTTATTCAGATCACCGGGCGGCGCAATTACCTGGCCTGCAGCCAAGCGTTGTTCGGCGACGAGCGCCTGTTGCAGCAACCGCAACTGCTGGAGCAGCCGCAATGGGCGTGTGAGTCCGCCGCATGGTTCTGGCAAAGCAATGGTTTGAACGAACTCGCCGACAAAGACCAGTTCACCACCATAACCCGACGCATCAATGGCGGGCTGAACGGGCTGGATGAGCGTTTGCAACTGTGGGCGCGGGCGAAGGCGGTGTTGGGCGTTTCCTGAGGTGGCGTGCGCGTCGTCGGCCGTTAGCGTCTTGATGCACTCTCTAACTTGCATGGCCGATAGGCTCCTGTAGGGTAGGCAAACCCCCGCCCACTCCTGGAGACGACTGTGAAGGAAATCACTCAACTGGCTGCTGAACTGGGTCGCCGTTTGCAGGTACTCAATGCCCACGTCACCACTGCCGAGTCCTGCACCGGTGGCGGTATCGCCGAAGCCATCACGCGCATACCGGGCAGTTCGGCGTGGTTTGAGGCCGGTTATGTCACTTACTCCAATCGGCAGAAAACCCGGCAGCTGGGCGTGCCGGAGGCGTTGTTCCCCAAGGTCGGCGCCGTCAGCCAGGAAGTGGTGGAGGCGATGGCGCGCGGTGCGCAGGAAAAAAGCCTGTCGCGCTTTGCCGTGGCGGTCAGCGGCGTGGCGGGGCCGGATGGTGGTTCGCCGGATAAACCGGTAGGCACTGTATGGCTGGCGTTCGGCGTGGGTGATGAGGTGACGGCCGAGTTGGCGCACTTCCCCGGCAACCGCGACGAGGTCCGTCGACAAACGGTAAAGGCCGCGCTGGAGGGCTTGTTGCGACGAGCTGCAGCAGAAATCGAAAATCAGGGGTAGGCGATCCCGGATCTTTGTGGAACAATACTGTCTACTTATACAGGTGTTGGCCGTCAGGCCTTATTGATTACGTGAGGACTTTAATGGACGACAACAAGAAGAAAGCCTTGGCTGCGGCCCTGGGTCAGATCGAACGTCAATTCGGCAAGGGTGCCGTAATGCGTATGGGCGATCACGACCGTCAGGCGATCCCGGCTATTTCCACTGGCTCTCTGGGTCTGGACATCGCACTCGGCATTGGCGGCCTGCCAAAAGGCCGTATCGTTGAAATCTACGGTCCTGAATCTTCCGGTAAAACCACCCTGACCCTGTCGGTGATTGCCCAGGCGCAAAAAATGGGCGCCACCTGTGCGTTCGTCGACGCCGAGCACGCCCTGGACCCGGAATACGCCGGTAAGCTGGGCGTCAACGTTGACGACCTGCTGGTTTCCCAGCCGGACACCGGTGAGCAAGCCCTGGAAATCACCGACATGCTGGTGCGCTCCAACGCCATCGACGTGATCGTGGTCGACTCCGTGGCTGCCCTGGTACCGAAAGCTGAAATCGAAGGCGAAATGGGCGACATGCACGTGGGCCTGCAAGCCCGCCTGATGTCCCAGGCGCTGCGTAAAATTACCGGTAACATCAAGAACGCCAACTGCCTGGTGATCTTCATCAACCAGATCCGTATGAAGATCGGCGTAATGTTCGGCAGCCCGGAAACCACTACCGGTGGTAACGCGCTGAAGTTCTACGCTTCGGTCCGTCTGGACATCCGCCGTACCGGCGCGGTGAAGGAAGGTGACGAAGTTGTTGGTAGCGAAACTCGCGTTAAAGTCGTGAAGAACAAGGTCGCTCCGCCTTTCCGTCAGGCAGAGTTCCAGATTCTCTACGGCAAGGGTATCTACCTGAACGGCGAGATGATTGACCTGGGCGTACTGCACGGTTTCGTCGAGAAGTCCGGTGCCTGGTATGCCTACAACGGCAGCAAGATCGGTCAGGGCAAGGCCAACTCGGCCAAGTTCCTGGCAGACAACCCGGATATCGCTGCCACGCTTGAGAAGCAGATTCGCGACAAGCTGCTGACCCCAGCGCCAGACGTGAAAGCTGCCGCCAACCGCGAGCCGGTTGAAGAAGTGGAAGAAGCTGACACTGATATCTGAAGCAAACGATGACTGTGGTACTGGATACACTCGTCGCCGTTCGGCGCACCGCGATGGACCTGCTCGCTCGCCGCGAGCATGGTCGAGTCGAGCTGACGCGTAAACTGCGTCAGCGCGGTGCAGAGCCCGAGATGATCGAAACAGCCCTCGACCGTTTGACGGAAGAGGGGCTGCTTTCCGAAGCCCGCTATCTTGAAAGCTTTGTTTCCTACCGCGCGCGCTCCGGCTACGGCCCGGCGCGAATTCGTGAAGAACTGAGCCAACGCGGCCTGCAACGTGCCGATATCGACCTCGCCCTGCGTGAGTGCGGTATCAGTTGGCAGTCGCAGTTGGAAGATACCTGGCGTCGCAAGTTTGCCGGCCATCTGCCGATTGATGCCCGGGAGCGTGCAAAGCAAGGCCGCTTCTTGAGCTATCGCGGGTTTTCGATGGATATGATCAGTCGGCTGCTCAGCGGTCGAGACATGGACGATTAAGTCTTCAGGCTGGTAAAAATCTAAATGTGGGAGCTGGCTTGCCTGCGATGGCAGTGGGTCAGCTACCTATAAGCTAGCTGGCAAACCGCAATCGCAGGCAAGCCAGCTCCCACATTGGAATGTGTTGGTTGCCGGGATGCCAAATCCCGATAAAACAAAAGGCCCACTACGACAGTAGTGGGCCTTTTTTTTTTGCCTTAAAAATCACGCCGGCTCCGGCGCCACCCGCTGCTGTGTCTTGCCCTGAGCCTGAGCCCAGTTCTCCGGCAAATTGATGTATTCCACCAATTCCCGCAGGCGGCCCTGATCACGACCGTTGAAGTTGAACACCAGCCGCGTCAAATGGCTGAACCTTGGTTCATCATGTTCCTCGCCTGTGTAAGCAAGCTGCTGGAACTCTCCACTTAGCCGCAAGCTGGCAAACTCGCTCTGCAAGTGGGTCAGTGCCCGATCACTGAGCGGATGATTCATGCGCACCACAAACTCACGCTTCAACCAACGCGTGGAGTGGAAGTTGGCATAGAACTGGTTGATCTCCGCCACCGCCTCTTCAGCGCTGTAGACCAGGCGGATCAGCTTGAGGTCGGTGGGCAGGATATAGCGATTGGCTTCCAACTGACTGCGAATGAAGTCCAGTGCGCCTTGCCAGAAACCACCGCCTGGGGCATCCAGCAGCACCACCGGCACCAGCGGGCTCTTGCCGGTCTGGATCAGGGTCAGCACTTCCAGCGCTTCATCCAGCGTGCCAAAACCGCCCGGGCACAGCACCAACGCGTCGGCTTCCTTGACGAAGAACAGCTTGCGGGTAAAGAAGAAGTGGAAAGACAGCAGGTTCTCGGTGCCATCAATGGTCGGGTTGGCGTGCTGTTCAAACGGCAGGTTGATGTTGAACCCCAGGCTGTGTTCCAGACCTGCGCCCTCGTGGGCAGCGGCCATGATGCCGCCGCCACCGCCGGTGATCACCATCAGGCCGGATTGCGCCAGCAGCGTGCCGACTTCCCTTGCCAAGGCGTACAGCGGGCTTTCGACCGGCGTGCGCGCCGAGCCAAACACCGTGACCTTGCGGCGGCCCTTGAACTGTTCCAGCACGCGGAAGGCGTTATCCAGCTCGCGGATCGCCTGCAGCGTGATTTTTGCATTCCAACGGTTGCGGTCATCCTTGGCCATGCGCAGCACGGTGAGGATCATATCGCGATAAAGGGGGATGTTCGGGCTGTTGGGAGCGACCAGCTGGAGTTGTGCGTCGACCTGCTGGGTGAGGTCAGCGCCGTTTGCTTCAAAATGACGGAGCAGGCGGTCATTCGGTTCGTAAGGCATTCAACTTCTCCTTCTTCACAGAACCTGGGCCATCGGCGAGAGATTCGTCCGCGGCCACGACACTGCGTGTGTCGCTGCACGCCTTAAGCGTTGCACGGTGTTCGCCAGGCGGCAAAACGGGCTCTGTATGTTCCTTGTGATTTGGAAACCTTTGCACTGCAAGTCGCAGGAGGGCAACCCTCTTTTGCCCTGAAAATGTTACAGAACGGCGTGAAAAACGCAGTAGATGGGCTGCCGGGATGGCTTGATCATGAGCCGAAAAACCCTTGGCTGGCAACCGCTTATTGGTCACTCATCAAGCAGTTTAGTTGGCGGCTGGCCAATAAGGCGAGGGAGGTGCGCGCCACCGGACAGCAGCGCGCGATGATCGAGCAACAGTTACTTTTTCTTCTTCGCCGCAGCGGGTGCCGGGCAATCGGCTTCCACGAACTTGACCGACGCTACCGGGCGGTTGGTCTTGTTCTCGGTGATCTCATAACGCATCACGGCGCCCTTGGCCATCAGCTCGCGATAGCCTTTGTTCAGGCATACGCTTTGACCCAGCTGGAAATACACAGCTTTGGGGTTTGCGCGCATCTGTTCGGCACGGTCAGGTAGCACACTGAGGTGATCAATCAGTTGCATGCCTTCAACGGTGTAGGCCACTTCCAGGGTCTTTGCATCGATTTCCCGGGGCAGGTCCTTGTTGCTCTCGGCCGCGACGCTCTGCAGTTTCCTGTTCATTTGGGCCTCCAGCAGCGACGCCGCGTGGGCGCCCATGGGCAGAACCAGCGCAAGGGCGACGGATGGGGCAACAAGGCGCAGCATGGAACGCAGCATGAAACTCTCCTGATTCGGTTACTGGTGCATAGACCAGCCACTGCGCTGTGCGTTCAGTGGCGCGCAATTATAGGGGACCGCTTGCCACTACAGCCAGGCGTATCGCTGGTAAACTGCGGCCACTTAAGCCTGATTCGAGTTTTGCCTGTGTCGATTGACCTCTGCTCGCGGTGCGCCCGATGAGCCACGCCGTCTCCCGCTTGCGTACCCAGCGCCTGGCGCGCGCCGTCCGGCCGTTTCTAAACCGTGGTTCGCGCGCCGAACGTTGCCCCGGTTGCCGGGTGATTCCCGAGTACTGCCTGTGCGCCTGGCGCCCAACAGTGCAGGCCCGCTCGGCCATGTGCCTGTTGATGCATGACGTGGAACCGATGAAACCCAGCAATACCGGCTGGCTGATCGCCGATGTGATCGATGACACCACCGCGTTCGCCTGGTCGCGCACAGAAGTGGACCCTGAGTTGCTGACCCTGTTAGCCGACCCGCAATGGCAACCGTATATCGTGTTTCCGGGCGAATTCGTTGCGCCTGAGCGAGTGTGCAGTGAGGTGAGGGTGCAAGACGGCAAGCGCCCGTTATTCATCCTGCTGGACGGCACCTGGAGCGAGGCGCGCAAGATGTTCCGCAAAAGCCCTTACCTTGCGCACTTGCCGGTGTTGAGCCTGGCGCCCGAACAGCTGTCACGCTACAAGCTGCGCCGGTCCAAGCGCGATGATCATTTCTGTACCGCCGAGGTTGCGGCGCTGTGCCTGGAGCTGGCCGACGACCCAGCGGCCAGCGAAGTGCTGGACGCCTACCTCGATGTGTTCAGCGCGCATTACCTGGCCGCTAAATTTCAATTGCCGCTGGACCCGGCGGACAGCGTGCACATGCGGCTCGCGCCCCATATCCCTACGGTATAACCAGACGACGTTTGCATGATGGCACCGTAAACCCGCAACCGGCTAAAATGCCCACGGGCGTAGTGCTTGACCCCCCAGGCTGCGCTGGGCATGCTGGGCGCCGATTGGGGCGTAACCGTGACTTTTCAGTGTCGTTTCAGGTGTTTTTGATGCTGAGTGTGCCCTGTGGCGATGGCTGCCTGGCCATTGCCTTGTGTACTGGCGAACCCTGAACCCATCAGGGCTCCCATAAAAAACAGGATCATTTAATCAATGGCCACATACGAAATCCTGATAGCCGATGACCATCCGCTGTTTCGCAGTGCGCTGCATCAGGCCGTTACCTTGGGCCTTGGCCCTGACGTGAGCCTGGTCGAAGTGGCCAGCATTGCCGAACTGGAAGCCCGCCTCAACGAAAAATCCGACTGGGACCTGGTGCTGCTCGACCTGAACATGCCGGGTGCCTATGGCTTCTCGGGATTGGTGCTCTTACGCGGGCAATACCCGCAGATCCCGGTAGTAATGGTTTCAGCCCAGGAAGAAGCCGACGTGGTGGTGCGCTCCAAGGAGTTTGGTGCCAGCGGTTTCATTCCCAAGTCCAGCTCTATGGAAGCGATCCAGAAAGCCGTGCGCACCGTACTGGATGGCGACGTGTCATGGCCGCCGCAAGCGTTTGAAGAAATCAACGTGTCCGACGAAGCCAAAGCCGCCCGTGATGGCCTTGCCAGCCTGACGCCCCAGCAATTTCGGGTGCTGACCATGGTTTGCGAAGGCTTGTTGAACAAGCAGATTGCGTATGAGTTGAGTGTGTCGGAAGCGACCATCAAGGCCCACGTGACGGCGATCTTTCGCAAGCTCGGCGTGCGTACCCGCACTCAGGCGGCGCTGCTCTTGCAACAACTTGAGTCAATTTCGCAGCATTAAGCTGTACCCGATTCACGCTTTTTTGACTTTGCGTGATCTAGTTTCCCCACTTCTTTGGTTCAGTTGCCTACATCTATGTCGCCTTTCAAGGGTCAAACCGGTATCAAACGTATCTTCAACGCAGGGGGCTATTCCCTGGATGGCCTGCGCGCAGCTTTCACCGGCGAGGCGGCATTCCGTCAGTTGGTGTTGCTGAACGTGATCCTGA
Source organism: Pseudomonas sp. PA-6-3C (assembly GCF_021605825.1). Lineage (NCBI taxonomy): Bacteria > Pseudomonadati > Pseudomonadota > Gammaproteobacteria > Pseudomonadales > Pseudomonadaceae > Pseudomonas > Pseudomonas sp. PA-6-3C. Next base: position 35,462 of record NZ_WKDV01000016.1, on the reverse strand, counting down.
TCCCGCTGAGCTTCTTCCTGCACGTCAGTCGGGTCGAGCGCGCCTTGCTCATCGCGGTCTGCCTGCTGGCCTTGATCGTTGAGTTGCTCAACTCGGCAGTGGAAGCGGCTATCGACCGGATTTCCCTCGACCGCCACCCGCTGTCGAAAAACGCCAAGGACATGGGCAGCGCCGCGCAATTCGTAGCGCTGACCATGATTACCCTGGTGTGGGCCGTGATCCTGATCTAAGCCTCAGGCAATGTTGGGCAGCACGATCTCGTCGCTGCGCTGAACCCCGGCGGTGAAGGCGCGGCACAGTTCCAGGAACTCGCGCATCGCCGAGGTCTGGTACTTCTGTTTATGCCAGATGAAGTAAAACTGCCGGGCCAGGTCCAGGTCCGGGGTTTCCACCGGCACCAAACTGCCACGGCGGAACGCATCGCGCAGGGCCAGCCGGGAAATACAGCCAATCCCCAACCCTGACTCCACTGCACGCTTGATCGCCTCGGTGTGTTCAAGCTCCAGGCGGATATTCAGGGCGCTACGGTGATGGCGCATGGCCTGGTCAAAGGTCAGGCGCGTGCCCGAGCCCTGTTCGCGCAGGATCCACGCTTCATGGGTCAGCTCTTCCATCGTCGCCACACCGCGCTTGGCCAAGTGATGCTGCGGCGCACAGAACACCACCAACTCATCCTCGACCCAGGTTTGTACCTCGATGTCCGGGTGGCTGCAGTCGCCTTCGATTAGACCCAGGTCAATTTCGTAATGCGCCACTTGGTGCACGATATTGGCAGTATTCTGCACATGCAGTTTCACCTGGCTCTCGGGGTGCTGCTGCATGAAGCTGCCGATCAGCAGGGTCGCCAGGTAATTGCCGATGGTCAGGGTGGCGCCGACCGCCAGGGAACCAAAGCCGGACTTGCCGTTGAGCAAGTCTTCGATCTCCTTGGCCTGGTCCAGCAGCGCAACGGCCTGCGGTAATAACTGATGGCCAAGAGCGTTGAGGCTCAGGCGCTTGCCTGCGCGGTCGAATAATTGGCAGCTGGATTGACGCTCCAGCTCGGTGATTGAGGTGCTGGCGGCGGATTGAGATAAGGCCAGAAGGCCAGCAGCGCGTGAGACGCTTTCCTGCTGGGCGACGGCGACGAAGACTTGCAGTTGACGTAGAGTAAATCGCATATCGATATAACCGATAACCCTTATCTTAATAATCCAGTTAACAGATATTGTCGCCGCCATTAGAATGCTGTGCAATTGCGCATCTCATCTTTGGCGCAGACCCATTTCCAGGAGTTCCCCGTACATGAGCAACATGAACCACGAACGTGTCCTCAGTGTTCATCACTGGAACGACACGCTGTTCAGCTTCAAGTGCACCCGCGATCCGGGCTTGCGCTTTGAGAATGGTCAGTTCGTGATGATCGGCCTGCAACAGCCCAACGGCCGCCCACTCATGCGCGCGTACTCCATTGCCAGCCCAAACTGGGAAGAGCATCTGGAGTTCTTCAGCATCAAGGTGCCCGATGGCCCGCTGACTTCCCAATTGCAGCACTTGAAGGAAGGCGACGAGATCATCATCAGCAAAAAACCGACTGGCACCCTGGTGCTTGACGATTTGAAGCCGGGCAAACACCTGTACCTGCTCAGCACCGGTACCGGCCTGGCGCCGTTCATGAGCGTGATCCAGGACCCGGAAACCTACGAGCGCTTCGAAAAAGTGATCCTGTGCCACGGCGTGCGTTACGTCAATGAAGTCGCCTACCGCGAATTCATCACCGAGCACCTGCCGCAGAACGAATTCTTCGGCGAGGCGCTGCGTGACAAGTTGATCTACTACCCAACGGTGACCCGCGAGCCGTTCGAAAACGAAGGCCGCCTGACCGACCTGATGCGCAGCGGCAAGCTGTTCAGCGACATCGGCCTGCCGCCGATCAACCCCGAGGACGACCGCGCCATGCTGTGCGGCAGCCCAAGCATGTTGGACGAGACCAGCGAAGTGCTGAACAGCTTCGGCCTGAAAGTTTCGCCACGTATGCGTGAACCGGGTGATTACCTGATCGAGCGCGCGTTCGTCGAGAAGTAAACACTGCTCAAAAAAAATGTGGGAGCTGGCTTGTGTGGGAGCTGGCTCCCACAGTTGTTTCGGCGTTTACTTGGCCGGTACCACTTCCAGCACACAGATGACACCCGCCTCTGGATAGTGCCAACGCACATCCACATCCCAGAACTGCGCGCCGTACTCACGCTCAGGCCCTGGCGTCTGATACGCCGGCCGTGGGTCCTGGGCCAGACACTGCTCGATCAATGCCACCAGCGGCTCATCAAGGCGCTGCGCATGGCCTTGTGCCTGGTGCAGTGCCGTCTTCAGCCACTGCACGGGAATCAGCTGCGGCGCACTGCTGGCAATATCATTGGTGGCGGTGTCAATGATGTCCGCGTACGGCACGTACGGCTTGATATCCAGCACCGGCGTGCCGTCGAGCAAATCGATCCCGGAAACCCACAAGCGGCCCGGCTCGACCTTATCCAGCTTCACCACCGATTGGCCAATGCCATTGGGGCGATGAGTCGCGCGGGTGGCGAACACGCCCATGGAGGTATTGCCGCCCAGGCGTGGCGGCCGCACCTTGAGGCGCGGCTTGTCTTCCAGGGCCTGGTGGAACAGAAACAGCAGCCACACATGGCTGACCTGCTCCAGGCCCTGTACCGCCTCGCCCTGATCGAACGGCGCCACCAGCTCCAGCACGCCGCGTGCGGCCGGGGCCAGCTGCGGCTGGCGCGGGATGGCGAACTTCTCCTTGAAGCAGGAGCGCACGAAGCCGACGGGCGAGACCGAGTAGCTCATGGCTTACGCACGAACCCGCAGGGTCAGGCCCTTAAGGAAATTGCGCAGCAACTGGTCGCCACAGGTGCGGTAGTTGGTGTGGCCGAACTTGCGGAACAGTGCGCTCAACTCAGGCTTGGACACCGGGAACTCAGCAGCCTTGAGGATGGCGTGCATGTCGTCTTCCTTCAGTTCGAAGGCCACGCGCAGCTTCTTGAGGATGATGTTGTTGGTCACCGGGGTTTCGATCGGCTGCGGCGGACGGCTTTCGTCCTTGCCACGCTTGAAGATCACCAGGCCATCAAGGAAGTGCGCCATGACGTCGTCCGGGCAGAACACAAAACCTTCCTCCTCATCTTTCTTGAGGTAGGTCAGCAGGTCTTCCTTGGTGACGTCCATGCCGCCGAGCTTGATGATCTCGACCATCTTGTTGTCGCTGATGTCGAGCATGTAGCGCACGCTGCGCAATACGTCGTTGTGAATCATGGTGGGCAATCCTGGTATTCAACTGAGGGCACCGCGCAGAGTTGCCGGTGCCGGGAAAAGGGGAGCGGCTTAGAATTTCTCTTTGCCGGACAGGTAACGCCATTGGCCGACCGGCACCTTGCCGATGGACACGCCGCCAATGCGGATGCGGCGGATGGCGATGACTTTCAGGCCGACCGCTTCGCAAAACAGGGCAATTACACCCGGCTGCGGGTTTTTCAGCGCAAACCGCAGGCGGTTTTCGTTCTGCCAGCTGGCTTTGACGGCCGGCAGCTCTTTGCCCTTGTAGGTCAAACCGTGGTTCAGGCGGTTGAGGCCATGGGCAACCATGTCACCCTCGACCTCAACCACGTATTCCTGCTCGATCTTGGCGGCATCGGCGGTCAACTTGCGCAGAATCTTCCAGTCCTGGGTGAACACCAGCAGGCCGCTGGCCTTGGCCTGCAGATCGGCGCTGGCGGTCAGGCGCAGGAAGTGGCCCTTGAGCGGGCGCTTGCTGAAACGGTGCTCTTCGGACAGCGTCTCGGCGCTGATCGAGGCCATTGCTGTTTCCACATCCACGCCCACCGGGGCGTGCAGCAGAATGGTCACCGGTTCCGGCACAGTGGCTTTAGCCTCTGGGTCCAGCTCGACCTTCTGGGTAGTGACCTTGAATTGCGGCTCGTCGATCACTTCACCGTCCACCGAGACCCAGCCGCCTTCGATAAACAGCTCAGCCTCCCGACGGGAGCAACCGACCAGTTCGATAAGGCGTTTGGAAAGGCGTATGGGGTCAGTCATGACAAGGGCCGTAGCAAAAGGGGGCGGCTATTGTACCTGTGTGGGCGCGGTTAATCCCGGACCCATTTCAGCGTAGTGGCTTTTTGTGGGCGCTGGCCTGTGTGGGAGTCGGGCTTGCCCGCGATGCAGACACCTCGGTCGTGCATTTGGAATCGAGGTGATGCCATCGCAGGCAAGCCAGCTCCCACACAAGCACGCTCCCACATTGGCGCTGTGTTGTGTCAGCCACTGCGCCGTTGCTGTTGGCGCAAGCGCATATGCAGCAACGGATACGGCTGGCCCAAGCCATCATGTTCCGCCCGTCCGACCACCTCGAAACCCTGCTTGAAGTAAAACCCCAGGGCCTGCGGGTTTTGCTCGTTGACGTCCAGCGCATCGGCATTCAGGTGCTCGATCGCATAACTCAGCAATTGCTGGCCCAAGCCCTGGCCACGGTGTTGCGGGTCGATAAACAGCATCTCGACCTTGCCCGCCGCCACCCCGGCAAACCCGGTGATGCGCTGGCGCGCGTCCTTGGTGCAGATCAGCATCACCGCGTCCAGGTAGCGCGTCAGCACCAGCTCCTTGAGCAGTACGATGTAGCTGTCCGGCAAAAAGTCATGGGTCGCTCGCACGGAGTCTTCCCAGATCTGCGCCAATTGCTGGTAGTCGCTGGTTTTAGGTGTGTGGATAACCGAATGCTGACGCATGCCCGCTGCCCCTTGCCGATGATCGGCGCTGATGGGCAAACGATAGACCTAAAAAAGCCCCGCATCTTGCTCAGACACGAGGCTTTTTCAATTTTTCACGCCGATCGTTCCCACGCTCTGCGTGGGAATGCCTCGCCGGACGCTTTGCGTGCGCAGAGCTAGTCGCGCTTTTCAGCCCACAGGTCGTACTCGTCGGCATCCGTCACGGTGCACCAGACCTTGTCGCCCGGCTTCAAGCCGCTGGCATCGTCGATAAACACGTTACCGTCGATTTCCGGCGCATCGAAGAAGCAACGGCCCACTGCGCCTTGCTCGTCGACTTCGTCGATCAGTACTTCGATTTCCTTGCCGATGCGCAGTTGCAGGCGTGCGGAGCTGATGGCCTGCTGATGCGCCATGAAGCGCTCCCAGCGGTCCTGCTTGACGTCGTCCGGCACGATGGCCGCATCCAGCAGGTTGGCCGGGGCACCTTCGACCGGCGAGTACTGGAAGCAACCGACGCGATCCAGCTGCGCTTCGGTCAGCCAGTCCAGCAGGTACTGGAAGTCTTCTTCGGTTTCGCCAGGGAAGCCGACGATGAAGGTCGAACGGATGATCAGCTCCGGGCAAATCTCGCGCCAGTTCTTGATGCGCGCCAGGGTCTTGTCTTCGAAGGCCGGGCGTTTCATGGCCTTGAGGATTTTCGGGCTGGCGTGCTGGAACGGAATGTCCAGGTACGGCAGGATCTTGCCGGCGGCCATCAACGGGATCAGCTCGTCCACGTGCGGGTACGGGTAAACGTAGTGCAGGCGCACCCACACGCCCAGGCTGCTCAAGGCTTCGCACAGTTCGGTCATGCGGGTTTTCACCGGCGCGCCGTTCCAGAAGCCGGTGCGGTATTTCACGTCGACGCCGTAGGCGCTGGTGTCCTGGGAGATCACCAACAGCTCTTTCACGCCGGATTTGACCAGGCGCTGGGCTTCGTCCAATACATCACCCACTGGGCGGCTGACCAGCTTGCCGCGCATCGACGGGATGATGCAGAAGCTGCAGCTGTGGTTGCAGCCTTCGGAAATCTTCAGGTACGCGTAGTGGCGCGGCGTCAGCTTGATGCCTTGCGGCGGCACCAGGTCGATCAGCGGGTTGTGGTCCTGACGCGGCGGCACCACGTCGTGCACGGCGTTGACCACCTGCTCGTACTGCTGCGGGCCGGTTACCGCCAGCACGCTTGGGTGCACGTTGCGGATATTGCCTTCTTCCACGCCCATGCAGCCGGTGACGATGACCTTGCCGTTTTCCTTGATGGCTTCGCCGATCACTTCCAGCGATTCAGCCTTGGCCGAGTCGATGAAGCCGCAGGTGTTGACCACCACCACGTCGGCGTCCTGATAAGTGGACACGACGTCATAGCCTTCCATACGCAGTTGCGTGAGGATGCGCTCGGAGTCAACGAGAGCCTTCGGGCAACCCAGGGATACAAAGCCGACCTTTGGGTTGGCTTTTGCGATGGTGGTGGACATGTCTAACCTCGGTATTGAATGACGCCGCCAGTCGGGCACGACATGGCGGTAGACGGGCGCTTGGTGCGCCTCTGATCAAAAAGTGCGCAATTCTATCGACGGGCAGCGCGCTTGACCAGCTTTATACGGGGAAATGCGACGAGTGCTGCGCTATGCTTCGCGCCGTTGCGCACGGGTGAAACCCCGGGGTCAATAAAACGTCTGTTACGAGAAGTAAAACAGCGCATGCTAGGGTCAGCTTAGGCGCGTTGTTTATAAAAGACCTCAGGTCAAAGGGCAGGAGTGGTTGATGGGTCAGGCAAATAGTCAGGCAGCAGGTGCCGAGCATTCCAATGCAAAGCCGATTGGCATGCTGGTGGCGGCGGTCGGGGTGGTTTACGGCGATATCGGTACCAGCCCGCTCTATACCCTTAAAGAAGTGTTTACCGGTGGTTATGGGGTTCAAGTCAATCACGACGGGGTCTTTGGCATTCTGGCGCTGATTTTCTGGTCGCTGGTGTGGGTCGTGTCGATCAAGTACGTGCTGTTTATCCTGCGCGCGGACAACCAGGGCGAAGGCGGCATCATGGCCCTGACGGCGCTGGCGCGACGGGCGGCGTCGCCGTACCCCAAGTTGCGTTCGGTGCTGGTGATCCTCGGCTTGATCGGTGCGGCGCTGTTCTACGGCGACAGCATGATTACCCCGGCGATCTCGGTATTGTCGGCGGTTGAAGGCCTGGAACTGGCCTTTGACGGGATTGAACGTTGGGTGGTGCCGCTGTCGCTGGTGGTGCTGGTGGGGCTGTTCCTGATCCAGAAACACGGCACTGACCGCATCGGCAAGCTGTTCGGGCCGGTGATGGTGGTGTGGTTCCTGGTGCTGGGCGGTCTTGGCGTGCACGGCATCCTGCAACATCCCGAGGTGCTCAATGCGCTGAACCCCGTGTGGGGCGTGCGTTTCTTTGTGTCCCATCCGGGCATGGGCGTCGCGATTCTTGGCGCCGTGGTGCTGGCCTTGACCGGTGCCGAAGCGCTGTACGCCGACATGGGCCACTTCGGCCGCAAGCCGATCGCCCGCGCCTGGTTCGCCCTGGTGCTGCCGGCGCTGGTGCTCAATTACTTCGGCCAGGGCGCGTTGCTGCTGGAAAACCCCGAAGCGGCGCGCAACCCGTTCTACTTGCTCGCGCCGGAATGGGCCTTGGTGCCATTGGTCGCGCTGTCGACCCTGGCCACCGTGATTGCATCCCAGGCGGTGATTTCCGGCGCGTTCTCGCTGACGCGTCAGGCGATCCAGTTGGGTTACATCCCGCGCATGCATATCCAGCACACCTCCAGCGCCGAGCAAGGCCAGATCTACATCGGCGCGGTGAACTGGTCGCTGATGGTCGGCGTGATCCTGCTGGTGCTCGGCTTCGAATCCTCCAATGCCCTGGCCTCCGCCTACGGCGTGGCAGTCACCGGCACCATGTTGATTACCAGCATCCTGGTGTCGGCGGTGATGCTGCTGCTCTGGAAGTGGCCGCCGGTGCTGGCGATTCCGGTGCTGATCGGCTTCCTGTTGGTGGACGGCCTGTTCTTCGCCGCCAACGTGCCAAAGATCGTGCAGGGCGGTGCCTTCCCGGTGTTGGCGGGGATTGTGCTGTTTGTGCTGATGACCACCTGGAAGCGCGGCAAGGAACTGTTGATGGACCGCCTCGACGAAGGCGGGCTGCCGTTGCCGATCTTTATCAGCAGTATCCGCGTGCAACCGCCTCATCGCGTGCAGGGCACTGCGGTGTTCCTCACGGCGCGGCCCGATGCCGTGCCCCACGCGCTGTTGCACAACCTGCTGCATAACCAGGTGTTGCATGAGCAAGTGGTGATGCTCACGGTGGTCTACGAAGACATTCCGCGTGTGCCTGCCTCGCGGCGTTTTGAGGTGGACGCCTACGGCGAAGGCTTCTTCCGGGTGATCCTGCATTTTGGCTTTACCGATGAGCCGGACGTGCCCGAGGCCCTGAAGCTGTGCCACCTGGACGATCTGGATTTCAGCCCGATGCGCACCACCTACTTCCTCAGCCGTGAAACGGTGATCGCCTCGCGCATCAAGGGCATGGCCCGTTGGCGTGAGAGCTTGTTTGCGTTCATGTTGAAAAACGCCAACGGCAACCTGCGCTTCTTCAAACTCCCGGTAAACCGGGTGATCGAGCTGGGCACCCAGGTCGAGATGTAATCTTTTGCAACACGGGAGCCGGCATTCGGCTCCCGCTTTCCTTTCTGAACCCTGTGCAATCCACCGTTGTCGACTAGGCTCTAAGCACTGTTTGAATAGTGCCCACAGAACCCAGAAGAGGTGCGCCATGAGTCAGCTGCTCGAACCCTACACCCTCCGTCAATTGACCTTGCTCAACCGCATCGCCGTCTCGCCGATGTGCCAATACTCGTCCGACGATGGCTTGGCCAATGACTGGCACCTGGTGCACCTGGGCAGCCGCGCCGTCGGTGGTGCCGGGCTGATTTTTACCGAAGCCACCGCCGTCACCGCCGATGGCCGCATCACCGCCCAGGACCTGGGCCTGTGGAACGACGCGCAGATCGAACCGCTGCAGCGCATCACCCGCTTTATTGCTGCTCAAGGCGCGGTGGCGGGCATCCAGCTGGCACATGCCGGGCGCAAGGCCAGCACCCATCGGCCGTGGATCGGCAAGCACGGCAGCGTCAAGCCGGAGGAGGGCGGCTGGGTGCCGGTTGGCCCTTCGCCGATTGCCTTTGACCCGAACCACACGCAACCCAGGCCACTGGATGAAGGGCAGATCCAGCAGGTGATTGCCGACTTTGTCGCCGCCGCCAAACGCGCGCTGACCGCCGGTTTCGAAGTGGTGGAGATCCACGCTGCCCACGGTTACCTGTTGCATCAATTCCTCTCGCCGATCAGCAACCAGCGCCAGGACCACTACGGCGGCTCGTTTGAAAACCGTATCCGCCTGGTGCTCGAAGTGACCACCGCCGTGCGCGCCGTCTGGCCCCAGGAGCTGCCGCTGTTTGTGCGGGTGTCGGCCACCGATTGGGTCGAAGACGGTTGGAACCCCGATGAAACCGTAGAGCTCGCGCGCCGCCTCAAAGAACTCGGCGTGGACCTGATCGACGTGTCCTCCGGTGGCACCGCCGCCAACGCCGAGATTCCCACCGGCCCGGGCTACCAGACACGGTTTGCCGAGCGCGTGCGCAAAGAGTCGGGTATCGCCACCGGCACGGTGGGCATGATTACCGAACCGGCCCAGGCTGAACACATACTGCGCACCTGCCAGGCCGACATCATCTTCCTCGCCCGTGAGCTGTTGCGTGACCCTTACTGGCCGCTGCATGCCGACGATGACCTGGGTGGGCGCAAAGCCATCTGGCCCGCGCAGTACCAGCGGGCGACTCACCGTGATCAGCCGATTCACGAGTCTGACCTGAGGGATTGAACCCGCGTCTGCCTGCAATAAACCCACCCGACTCGGTGGGTTTTTTGTTGCCCGCGTTTAACGCATGCCTGATCCGCAGCTGATGCGCAAGAGCTTCCCGATATCCACCTTTAGCGGTCGCTGCGTGAGAAAGGGTTGTAGGTATTTGTTACCGAAGTAATTTTTTAAGTGAATACTCTAAAAAAATCCCACACGTGACGAGATTGTTTCTACGCTTAGGGTAAGTGTGATTTCTGGCCCAGGGAGTCAGGCTGTTTGTCCTTGAAGCCATTGCGCTTCATGAGCGTAGGGAATGGGCACCAGGAGTAATTGACTGATATCAGGAGTAACGGTCCATGACCAAATCCTATGGCGTAGTGGGTGCGGTGGCGTCTTTTTGGAGTCGCCGGATGTCCTTGCGAGGGCGAAGGTTGAGTTCGGATGAGGTGGAGTTGCTGGCGCAATATCGCGCCCTGACCGAAAACGATCAGGTGGCGATGCGCTACCTGATTGGCGCAATGAAGAGCGTGTCGCGGTTTTAACGGCATAAGCTCGTTCCCACGCTCTGCGTGGGAATGCAGCCCAGGACGCTCCGCGTCCTGCTATCACCACGGGATGCGCTCCCACGCGGGAGCGTGGGAGCGCTCTGTTGGCGCGTATCAGCTGTACTTACGCTGGTCCGGTGCCGGCGGGAAGTACTGATACAGCCAGGTTTCACTCAAGGTGCGGTCCTGGGTGCGGATAAACAGCCGCAGTTCAACCGGTTCCACACTGTCGCTGGTCGGGTACCAGTCGAACAGAATGCGATAGCCCTTGATGTTGTCCAGCACCAGCACACTGAAGTCTTTGACTTCCCCGTGGGAGCAGGTCACCACCGGCTCGATCCCGGTGCCGGCCGGCAGGCGATCCAGACCACCGCCCTTGAAATCCACGGCAAAGCGGCGCGCCCACACTTCGGGGTAATGCTCGCCCGGTGCCCAGCCTTCGGTAAAACCGCCCATGCCTGAACGGGTGGCATCCACTTGCGCCAGCGGTGTGCTCACCGGCGGCAGCGCGCTCCAGTACAGCTTGTAGCCATAGTTGAGTGATTCGCCTGCGGCCACGGGCTTTTTTGGGGTCCAGAAGGCCACGATGTTGTCCAGGGTTTCGCCGGTGGTGGGGATTTCCAGCAGGTCGATCGAGCCTTCGCCCCAGGCGGTGGTGGGTTCCACCCACAGGCTAGGGCGCTTGCTGTACCAGTCCACAGTGTCCTGGTAGCTGGCGAACTCATGGTCGGTCTGTACCAGGCCGAAACCTTTCGGGTCGGTGTCGGCAAAAGCGTTGAACTGCAGCTTGGCCGGGTTGTTCAGTGGACGGCAGATCCACTCGCCGTTGCCACGCCACATGGCCAGGCGGTCCGAGTCGTGGATTTGCGGGTGGATGGTGTCGCACATCCGGCGTTCATGGGTACCGCAGCTGAACATGCTGGTCATCGGCGCGATGCCCAGTTGCTCGATGGCGGTGCGCGCATTGATGTGCGCGTCGATGGCCATGACCACCTGGCTGGCCTGGCAGTCGATGTCAAAGCGGTAGGCACCGGTGGCGCTCGGCGAGTCGAGCAGGGCGTAGACCACAAAACGCGTGGCGTCCTTGCTCGGGGTTTCGAACCAGAACTGCGTGAAGTCGGGGAATTCCTCGCGTTTTTTCGCGTAGGTATCAATCGCCAGGCCGCGTGCGGAGAGGCCGTACTGGCCGGTTGCGTCCACCGCACGGAAGTAACTGGCGCCGAGAAACGACAGCACGTCATGGCGATCCAGTTCCGGCGCCTTGAACAGCTTGAAACCGGAGAAACCCAGGTCGCCGGTCAGCTGCTTGGTGTCCACCGTGGTCTTGGCATAGTTGAACAGCGACGGGCGGAAATGCACCTCGCGGGCTTCGCGGGTCTTGGGGTCGACGCTGTGCATGCGTACTGGCGTCTTGAAGCCCATGCCGACGTGGAAAAACTGCACGTCGAGCTGGCCGTTCAGCTCCTTCCACAGCGAATGGTTGCCGTCGTAGCCAATGGCATTGAAATTCTGCGGGGTCATGGTTGCCAGCGTCGGTGGCAGCACCTGTTTGGTGTCTTTATACGCGTTGGCGGCGAGCTGCCTGGCCTGGGCCTTGAGCGATTCGAAGTCAAACGCTACAGCCTTGCCATCGGCGGCACGGTTTCCCGCCCAGGCCTGCGCGGCCAACAGGCCACTGGCCGACAAGCCGGTGTAAGCCGCAATGGCCATGGACGCTTTGAGCAAATTCCTGCGGTGCATAGAGACAACCTGTCGTGAGCAAATCCCGCGCCGTTCCTGGCACGTAACGGATCATAAATAACGGTTCGGACATGCCTTCGACCAAACGCAACGGACAATAAACAGACGCCGGATAGCTTAAGCGGTTCGATGCAGAAGGAAAATTGATTGATGGCGGGATGATGGCGTTGCATGTGAAACAAGACGTTTCAAATACGCGCTGCCGGCGTTACATCTGGAAGCACTCTAGATCGCGGCTTTTTGGCACTTAGTTTTACGCTGGGAGCCTATTGGTCCTACGAACCCAAGTGTCTGGAGGCTACGCATGAATACCCGTGGATTGCTCGATCAGTTGCTCAAATCCGGCCAGGACCTGTTGCAAAACAAGGCGGGCGGGCAACGCAAATCGGACGACAAAAGCGCCCTTGGCGGCTTGCTCGGCGGCGGTGGGCTCGGCAGTTTGCTTGGCGGTGCGGGTGGCGGTGCCCTGGCGGCCGGCGCGATGGGGCTGCTGCTGGGTAACAAGAAGGCACGCAAGTTCGGTGGCAAGGCGCTCACCTATGGCGGGCTGGCAGCACTCGGAGTGATCGCCTACAAGGCTTACGGCAACTGGCAGGCGCAGCAGGCCGGCGCACCCCAAGGCGAGCCGCAAACCATCGACCGCCTGCCGCCGGCCCAGGTCGAACAACACAGTCAGGGCATTCTCAAGGCGCTGGTCGCCGCCGCCAAAGCCGACGGGCATGTAGACGAGCGAGAGCGCGCTTTGATTGAAGGCGAATTCACCAAGCTGGATAACGACCGTGAACTGCAAAGCTGGCTGCACGCCGAGCTGAACAAGCCTCTGGATCCCGCTGATGTGGCGCGCGCAGCGAGCACCCCGGAAATGGCCGCCGAGATGTACATCGCCAGTGTGATGCTGGTGGACGAAGAGAACTTCATGGAAAAAGCTTACCTGGACGAGCTGGCGCGCCAGCTCAAACTTGAACCCGGCTTAAAGGCCGAGCTGGAAAAACAGGTACGCCAAGCCACGCCCTGACCTCCTGAATGATCGCTCCCACGCTCTGCGTGGGAGCGCAGCCCGTGACGCTCTGCGTCAACTGCACAGTGTTTTTGCGTTCTGTGAGCGCGACATCAAAACCTGTTGATAAATGCGGGCACCTGCTCAGCTATACTCCTCGGCATTTGATCGGCCCTTCGAGGAATTACTGTGAAGAACTGGACCTTGCGCCAAAGGATTTTGGCGAGCTTTGCGGTAATTATCGCGATCATGCTGTTGATGGTCGTGGTCTCGTATTCGCGCCTGCTGAAGATTGAAGTCAGCGAAAACTCGGTCCGGGATGACGCCGTACCCGGGGTATTTTTCAGTTCGATGATCCGCAGCGCCTGGGTCGACAGCTACCTGCAAACCCAGGAATTGGTCGGTGCCCACCGAAGTCAGGGCATCTCGGAAGCTGACAAACAGGACTACAAGTCGTTTGAGGCACGCTTGGAACAGCACATGGCCAGTTACGCGAGCACGATCAATATTGATCAGGATCGCACTGAGTTCGACGCCTTCGAAAAGCTCCACCAGAACTACAACAAGATTCTTGCCCTGGTACTGGACGCCCATCAGGCTAACAACGGCGTTGAGGCGCAAAAGCTGTTCGACGAGCAACTCACGCCCGCCTGGACCGCAGGCCGCATGAAGCTCAATGACATTATCAATGAAAACAAACAGGTCGCCGATAACGCCACCGCCGCCATCGATGAAGCGGTGGCCGCCGCCAAAGTCAGCATGTTCGTATCGTTGGTCGTGGCCATTCTCGCAGCGGGCCTGTGCGGCCTGCTGCTGATGCGCGCGATCATGGCGCCGATGAATCGCATCGTCGAAATCCTCGAAACCATGCGCACGGGCGACCTGAGCAAGCGCTTGAACCTTGAGCGCAAGGACGAATTCGGCGCTGTCGAAACCGGCTTCAACGATATGATGACCGAGCTGACCGCCCTGGTTTCCCAGGCCCAGCGTTCGTCGGTGCAGGTGACTACCTCGGTGACCGAGATTGCCGCCACCTCCAAGCAACAACAGGCCACGGCCACCGAAACGGCCGCCACCACCACCGAGATCGGCGCGACATCGCGGGAAATTGCCGCCACGTCCAAGGACTTGGTGCGCACCATGACCGAAGTGTCCACCGCCGCCGACCAGGCGTCGGTCGCTGCCGGCTCCGGCCAGCAAGGCCTGGCGCGTATGGAAGAAACCATGCACTCGGTGATGGGCGCCGCTGACCTTGTGAACGCCAAGCTGGCGATCCTCAATGAGAAGGCCGGCAACATCAACCAAGTGGTGGTGACCATCGTCAAGGTGGCCGACCAGACCAACCTGCTGTCGCTCAACGCCGCCATTGAAGCCGAGAAGGCCGGTGAATACGGGCGCGGATTTGCCGTGGTGGCCACCGAAGTGCGCCGTCTGGCCGACCAGACCGCCGTGGCCACCTACGACATCGAGCAGATGGTGCGCGAGATCCAGTCGGCAGTGTCAGCGGGCGTGATGGGCATGGACAAGTTCTCCGAAGAAGTGCGTCGCGGCATGTTCGAAGTGCAGCAAGTGGGCGAACAGCTGTCGCAGATCATCCATCAGGTACAGGCCTTGGCGCCGCGGGTATTGATGGTCAACGAAGGCATGCAGGCCCAGGCTACCGGCGCCGAACAGATCAACCATGCGCTGGTGCAACTGGGCGATGCCAGCAGCCAGACCGTGGAATCCCTGCGCCAGGCCAGTTTTGCCATTGATGAACTGAGCCAGGTTGCGGTCGGTCTGCGCAGCGGCGTGTCGCGTTTCAAAGTCTGATGAGCGACCTTGCGGCTAAACGCGGCGTCGTCCCGGCAGCGAAAAAGGCGTTGTTTCTGGTGTTCCACATCGGCGGCGAACGTTATGCCCTCAAAGCCACGGAGGTGGCCGAGGTGCTACCGCGCCTGCCACTCAAACCCATCGCCCATGCACCGCTGTGGGTGGCGGGGATCTTTGCCCATCGTGGCGCGCTGGTGCCGGTTGTCGACCTGTGTGCGTTGACCTTCGGCAAACCGGCCCAGGCCCGCACCAGCACACGGCTGGTGCTGGTCAACTACCAGCCGCAACCTTGGATCGAGCCACGCTGGCTGGGGTTGGTCCTGGAGCAGGCCACCGACACCCTGCGTTGCGACCCGGCCGAGTTCCAGCCTTATGGCCTGGATAACCGCGAGGCGCCGTACCTGGGGCCGGTGCGTGAAGATGCGTTGGGCTTGATGCAGTGGATCGGCGTGGCCGACTTGCTCACCGACGACGTGCGCGCCTTGCTGTTTGCCAGCGAGCTAAGCTTATGAGCAACGACCCACGCTTTTTTGCCTTCTTGAAGGACCGTATTGGCCTGGACGTTGCTTCGGTGGGCGAAGCAATCATTGAACGTGCGGTGCGCCAGCGCAGCCAGGCCGTGCAGGCGCAGACCGTGCAGGATTACTGGCAGCATTTGCAGAGTTCGCAGGATGAGCAGCAGGCGCTGATCGAAGCGGTGATCGTTCCCGAGACCTGGTTTTTCCGCTATCCCGAGTCCTTTGCCACCTTGGCGCGTTTGGCCAGGGAGCGCCTGGCGGCGATCAAGCAGATGCGCGCCCTGCGCATTCTCAGCCTGCCGTGTTCCACGGGCGAGGAGCCTTATTCGATTGCCATGGCCTTGCTCGATGCCGGGCTGGCGCCGCACCAGTTCAAAGTGCTGGGGCTGGACGTCAGCCCATTGTCGGTGGAGCGCGCCAAGCGTGGGGTGTATGGCAAGAACTCCTTTCGCGGCGGCGATATCGAGTTTCGCGAGCGTCACTTCAGCGAACAGCCCGATGGTTACCACATTGCCGAGCGGGTGCGCGAACAAGTGCGTCTGCAAGTCGGCAATTTGCTCGACCCGGCGTTGCTGGCCAATGAGCCCACCTACGATTTTGTGTTCTGCCGCAACCTGCTGATCTACTTCGACCAGCCCACCCAGAAGCAAGTGTTCGATGTGCTCAAGAGCCTGACCCATGAGGACGGCGTGCTGTTTATCGGCCCCGCCGAGGGCAGCCTGCTGGGGCGCCATGGCATGCGCTCGATTGGCGTGCCGCAATCCTTTGCATTCAGTCGGCATACCGAGCCGGTCAAGCCTGAACCGGTATTTGTGCCCCTGCCCATCCCCCAGCGCAGCGCGGCACCGATTCCTGCCAAGCCGCGCCCGTTCAGCACCGCGAGTGCCCAAGTGGTGCCGATCAAGGCGCCGCACAGCGATGCGGGCGATTTGCTCAGCCGCATCGCTACGTTGGCTAACGAAGGCAAAAGTGCTGAGGCCCGTGCCGCGTGTGAACAGTATTTGAGTAACCACCCGCCGGCAGCCCAGGTGTTTTACTGGCTGGGGCTGCTCAGCGACGTGGCCGGCAGCGCCCTGGAAGCCCAGGTTTATTACCGCAAAGCCTTGTACCTGGAACCGCAGCACCCGCAGGCCTTGATGCACTTGGCCGCATTGCTCGAGTCCCAGGGTGACAGTGCGGGCGCGCGTCGCTTGCAGGCGCGCGCCGCGCGTAGCGAGCGTGCAGACAGTGAGTCCAAACGATGAATAACCTTGATGCGCTCGACACCGCAGGTCTGGACCTGACCCTGGCCGACACCCAAGCCATCGACGACTGCTGGAACCGCATCGGCATCCATGGCGACAAGTCCTGCCCGTTGCTCGCCGAACATATCCACTGCCGCAACTGCTCGGTGTATTCCGCCGCCGCCACGCGCCTGCTTGACCGTTATGCGTTGCAGCAGGACGACCGACAGGCGTATGCAGCCGCGGAAGTTGACGAAGACATCGTCACCCGTTCGATCCTGATGTTTCGTCTGGGTGAAGAGTGGCTGGGCATTGCCACGCGATGCCTGGTGGAGGTGGCGCCACTGCAGCCGATTCACTCGTTGCCGCACCAACGTTCCCGCGCATTACTGGGCGTTGCGAATGTGCGCGGTGCGCTGGTGGCGTGCCTGTCACTCGTGGAACTGCTGGGGCTGGACCCGGCCAGCACAGGCGCTACCGGCGCGCGAGTGATGCCGCGCATGTTGATTATTGCTGCCCAGGACGGCCCGGTGGTGGTACCGGTAGATGAAGTCGACGGCATCCATGCCATCGATGAGCGCACCTTGAAGGCCGCGTCGGCTTCCGGCACCCAGGCCAGCGCGCGCTTTACCCAAGGCGTGTTGCAGTGGAAAGGCCGCAGCCTGCGTTGGCTGGACGAGGCGCAATTGTTGTCTGCCGTGACCCGGAGCCTCACATGACCCCCGACCAGATGCGCGATGCCTCGCTGCTGGAGCTGTTCAGCCTGGAAGCCGATGCGCAGACCCAGGTATTGAGCGCGGGCCTGCTGGCCCTGGAACGCAACCCCACCCAGGCTGACCAGCTTGAGGCATGCATGCGCGCCGCGCACTCGCTCAAGGGCGCGGCGCGGATTGTCGGCGTGGACGCCGGGGTCAGCGTGGCCCATGTGATGGAGGACTGCCTGGTCAGCGCCCAGGAAAACCGCCTGTACCTGCAACCTGAGCATATCGACGCCTTGCTGCAGGGCACCGACCTGCTGATGCGCATCGCCACGCCGGGCAATAATGTCGGGCCAGCGGACATTCAAGGCTATGTAGCGCTGATGGAACGCCTGCTGGATCCCTCGCAGCCGATTGTCAACGCCACACCAGCCCCCGCCGCTCCCGAACCTGCGCCGGTGATTGAAGCGTTGCCGCCGGAGCCTGAGCCAGAGCCTGTGCCGCCGGTCAGCACTGACCTGCCGCGCCCGAACAAACGCCTGACCGAAGGTGGGGAGCGCGTGCTGCGCGTCACCGCCGAGCGCTTGAACAGCCTGCTCGACCTGTCGAGCAAGTCCTTGGTGGAGAC
Source organism: Pseudomonas sp. PA-6-3C (assembly GCF_021605825.1). NCBI lineage: Bacteria > Pseudomonadati > Pseudomonadota > Gammaproteobacteria > Pseudomonadales > Pseudomonadaceae > Pseudomonas > Pseudomonas sp. PA-6-3C. The sequence continues at coordinate 17,638 of NZ_WKDV01000016.1, read as the reverse complement.
CCAGCGGCTCAAGCCTTACCTGGTGAGCCTGCAGCGCCTCAAGCGCATTCAAAGCAACAGCGCGCGCGCCTTGGACACGCTCGATGGCCAACTCAAGGCCATGAACTTGAGCCTGGAAGCCCAGGAGGCCCTGGCCGACACGCGCCGCCTGTTGAGTGAAGCCCAGGCGTTGCTGGCGGATAAGACCGCCGAACTGGATGAGTTCGGCTGGCAGGCCGGGCAGCGTGCCCAGGTGCTTTATGACACCGCGCTGGCCTGCCGCATGCGACCGTTTGCCGATGTGCTCGCCGGCCAGGTGCGCATGGTGCGTGACCTTGGCCGCAGCCTCGGCAAGCAGGTGCGCCTGGAGATCGAGGGTGAAAAGACCCAGGTCGACCGCGACGTGTTGGAAAAACTCGAAGCGCCGCTCACGCATTTATTGCGCAATGCCGTCGACCACGGCATCGAAATGCCCGAGCAGCGGGTGTTGGCGGGCAAGCCCGCCGAAGGCTTGATCCGCCTGCGCGCCTCCCATCAAGCCGGTTTGCTGGTGCTGGAGTTAAGCGACGACGGCAATGGTGTCGACCTGGAGCGTCTACGTGGCACCATCGTCGACCGGCACCTGTCACCGCTGGAAACCGCGCTGCGCTTGAGTGAAGAAGAGCTGCTGACTTTCCTGTTCCTGCCGGGTTTCAGCCTGCGCGACAAGGTCACCGAAGTGTCCGGGCGCGGCGTCGGCCTGGATGCGGTGCAGCACATGGTCCGCCAACTGCGTGGCGCCGTGGTGCTGGAGCAGACGGCGGGGCAGGGCAGCCGCTTCCACCTGGAAGTGCCGTTGACCCTGTCGGTGGTGCGCAGCCTGGTGGTGGAGGTCGGCGAGGAAGCCTATGCCTTCCCGCTGGCGCACATCGAACGCATGTGCGACCTGGCGCCGAATGACATTGTGCAACTGGAAGGGCGCCAGCATTTCTGGCACGAAGGCCGGCATGTCGGTCTGGTGGCCGCCAGCCAGTTGCTGCAGCGCCCGCCGGGGCAGAGCAATGACGAAACCTTGAAGGTGGTGGTCATCCGCGAGCGCGATGCGGTGTATGGCATTGCGGTGGAGCGTTTTATCGGTGAGCGCACCCTGGTGGTATTGCCGCTGGATGACCGCCTGGGCAAGGTCCAGGATATTTCCGCCGGTGCTTTGCTGGACGACGGCTCGGTGGTGTTGATCGTCGACGTCGAAGACATGCTGCGTTCGGTGGATAAATTGCTTAACACCGGGCGCCTGGAACGCATCGCACGGCGCAGCCAGCAGGCGACCGAAGCACCGCGCAAACGCGTGCTGGTGGTGGACGATTCGCTCACCGTGCGTGAGCTGCAACGCAAATTGTTGCTTAATCGTGGTTACGAAGTGGCGGTCGCGGTCGATGGCATGGATGGCTGGAACGCGCTGCGCTCCGAAGACTTCGACCTGCTGATCACTGACATTGATATGCCTCGTATGGACGGGATCGAATTGGTCACACTCTTGCGCCGTGATAGTCGTCTGCAATCGTTGCCGGTGATGGTGGTGTCGTACAAGGATCGCGAAGAAGACCGGCGCCGTGGACTGGACGCCGGCGCCGACTATTATCTAGCTAAGGCCAGTTTCCATGATGATGCGTTGCTGGATGCCGTGATGGAGCTGATTGGAGGCGCCCGGGCATGAGGATTGCGATCGTCAATGACATGCCCCTGGCCGTAGAGGCCTTGCGCCGCGCGTTGAGTTTAGAGCCGACGCACGAGGTTGTGTGGGTGGCCAGCAATGGCCTGGAAGCTGTGCAGCGCTGCGCCGAGTTGACCCCGGACCTGATCCTGATGGACTTGATCATGCCGGTGATGGACGGCGTGGAGGCCACGCGGCAGATCATGGCCGAGACCCCGTGCGCTATTCTGCTGGTGACCGTCGACCGCCAGGCGAATATGAGTCGCGTGTTTGAAGCCATGGGCCATGGCGCCCTGGATGTGGTGGACACTCCGGCGCTGGGCGTGGGCAACCCCAAGGATGCGGCGGCGCCGTTGCTGCGCAAAATCCTCAATATTGGCTGGCTGATCGGCCAGCGTGGCAGTCGTGTACGCGCCGAAACCGCGCCGGCGCGCACCACTGGCAAACGTCAGAGGCTGGTGGCGATTGGTTCCTCTGCGGGCGGCCCGGCCGCGCTGGAAATCCTGCTCAAGGGTTTGCCCCGCGACTTTCCCGCCGCCATTGTGCTGGTGCAGCATGTGGACCAGGTGTTTGCCGCCGGCATGGCCGAATGGCTGAGCAGCGCCTCCGGCCTGCCGGTGCGCCTGGCACGCGAGGGCGAACCGCCTCAAAACGGCGTGGTGCTGCTGGCTGGCACCAACCACCACATTCGCCTGTTGAAAAATGGCACGCTAGCCTATACCGCGGAGCCTGTGAACGAGATTTACCGGCCTTCCATCGACGTGTTCTTCGAAAGCGTCGCCAGCCACTGGAATGGTGATGCCGTCGGCGTACTGCTGACCGGCATGGGGCGCGACGGGGCTCAGGGCCTCAAGATACTGCGTGAACAAGGATATTTGACCATCGCCCAGGATCAGCAGAGCTGTGCGGTGTATGGCATGCCAAAAGCGGCGGCGGCGATTGATGCTGCTGTTGAAATCCGCCCACTGGACAGAATTGCGCCCCGATTGCTGGAGGTATTTGCAAAATGATCAAGACCTCTCGCAGTGCCGGCTTGCAGGAAAGTAATTCAGGTGACTGCACATGAATGATTTACAGATCGACGACATCAAGACCGACGAAAACGCTGCCATGGTGTTGCTGGTCGACGACCAGGCCATGATCGGCGAAGCTGTGCGGCGCGGCCTGGCTCACGAAGAAAACATCGACTTTCACTTTTGCGCCGACCCGCATCAGGCGATTGCCCAGGCGATCCGCATCAAACCGACGGTGATCCTGCAAGACCTGGTGATGCCCGGTCTTGATGGCCTGACACTGGTGCGCGAATACCGCAACCACCCGGCCACGGCGAATATCCCGATAATTGTGCTTTCGACCAAGGAAGACCCGCTGATCAAGAGCGCGGCGTTTTCGGCCGGGGCCAATGATTACCTGGTCAAGCTGCCGGATAACATCGAGCTGGTGGCGCGCATTCGCTATCACTCGCGCTCGTATATGACGCTGTTGCAGCGCGATGCGGCTTATCGCGCGCTGCGTGTGAGCCAGCAGCAATTGCTGGACACTAACCTGGTGCTGCAGCGGCTGATGAACTCCGATGGCCTCACCGGGCTGTCCAACCGCCGCCACTTTGACGAATACCTGGAGCTGGAATGGCGCCGTGCCATGCGTGACCAGACCCAGCTGTCGTTGTTGATGATCGATGTGGACTTCTTCAAGACCTACAACGACAGCTTTGGCCACGTCGAAGGTGATGAAGCCCTGCGCAAAGTCGCCGCGAGCATCCGTGAAGCCAGCAGCCGACCTTCGGACTTGCCGGCGCGGTACGGCGGTGAAGAGTTTGCGTTGGTGCTGCCCAATACCTCGCCGGGCGGTGCGCGCCTGGTGGCCGAGAAGCTGCGCATGGCGGTTGCGGGGCTGAAGATCCCGCACATTGCCCCGGCAGAAGGGGCGAGCCTGACCATCAGTATTGGCCTGTCGACCATGACGCCGTTGCAGGGTACGGATTGTCGGCAGTTGATCATGGCGGCGGACAAGGGGTTGTACACGGCCAAGCATAACGGGCGCAATCAGGTCGGTATCGAGTAAGCAGAACACCGCCGAACCCTTGTGGGAGCTGGCTTGCCTGCGATAGCGGCCTGTCAGTTACCACATCTGTACCTGATACACCGCTATCGCAGGCAAGCCAGCTCCCACATTTGATCTCAATCGTTCTGGAGATCGTCAACAACCCCGCCTTTTCGCCAAGCGGGCTGCCGTTAGCGCCGGTTTGTCGTTATACTCGTCGGCTTTCAAAAGTTCGCCAACGAGTGCTGCCCGCCATGGAAATCAACCCGATCCTTAACACCATCAAGGACCTGTCCGAGCGCTCCGAAACTATTCGGGGGTATCTTTGACTACGATCAAAAGCATGAGCGTCTGACCGAAGTCAATCGCGAGCTTGAAGATCCGGCTGTCTGGAACAAACCTGAATACGCCCAGGAACTGGGCCGCGAGCGTGCTGCGCTGGCGCAGATCGTCGACACCCTCGACGAGTTGAACACCGGTCTGGGCGATTGCCGCGACCTGCTGGACATGGCTGTCGAAGAAAACGACGAAGGCGCAGTGGGCGATGTCGTCGCCGAGCTGGCCCGTCTCGAGGAAAACCTCGCCAAGCTTGAATTCCGCCGCATGTTCAGCCACGAAATGGACCCGAACAACGCCTACCTGGACATCCAGGCCGGTTCCGGCGGCACCGAGGCCCAGGACTGGGCCAACATCCTGCTGCGCATGTACCTGCGCTGGGCGGATAAACGCGGTTTCGACGCCACCATCATGGAACTGTCGGCCGGTGAAGTCGCCGGTATCAAAGGCGCGACCGTGCACATCAAGGGCGAATACGCCTTTGGCTGGTTGCGGACCGAGATCGGCGTACACCGCCTGGTGCGCAAGAGCCCGTTCGACTCCGGCAACCGTCGCCATACCTCGTTCTCCGCCGTTTTCGTCTCGCCAGAGATCGACGACAAGGTGGAAATCGAGATCAACCCGGCCGACCTGCGGATCGACACCTACCGCTCCTCCGGTGCCGGTGGCCAGCACGTAAACACCACCGACTCGGCCGTGCGTATTACCCACGTACCGACCAACACCGTGGTCAGCTGCCAGAACGAACGTTCCCAGCACGCCAACAAGGACACCGCCATGAAAATGCTGCGGGCCAAGTTGTACGAGCAGGAAATGCAGAAGCGCAACGCCGCTTCCCAGGCGCTGGAAGACACCAAGTCGGATATCGGCTGGGGCCACCAGATCCGTTCGTATGTGCTTGATGCATCGCGGATCAAGGATCTGCGCACTAACATCGAACGCAGCGATTGCGACAAGGTGCTCGACGGTGATATCGACGAATACCTGGAAGCCAGCTTGAAATCGGGGCTGTAAACCGTCAGCCAAGACCTTAAGTCCCCTGCCACCGGTGGGGGCAACGAACCTGTGATGGAATTTCAAAAGACATGAGCGACCAACAACTCGACCCGCAAGCCCTGCAACAGGAAGAAAACTCCCTGATCGCCCTGCGCAAGGAAAAGCTTGCTGCCGAGCGCGCCAAGGGTAATGCCTTCCCGAACGACTTTCGCCGTGACAACTACTGCGATGCCTTGCAGAAACAGTACGCGGACAAGACCAAGGAAGAGCTGGCAGAGGCTGCAATCCCGGTCAAGGTGGCGGGTCGCATCATGCTTAACCGTGGCTCGTTCATGGTGATCCAGGACATGACCGGTCGCATTCAGGTGTACGTCAACCGTAAAACCCTGCCTGAAGAAACCCTGGCCTCGGTGAAAACCTGGGACATGGGCGACATCATTGCCGCCGAAGGCACCCTGGCGCGTTCCGGCAAGGGCGACCTTTACGTTGAAATGACCAGCGTGCGCCTGCTGACCAAGTCGCTGCGCCCGCTGCCGGACAAGCACCACGGCCTGACCGACACCGAGCAGCGCTATCGCCAGCGCTACGTCGACCTGATCGTCAACGAAGACGTGCGCCAGACCTTCCGCGTGCGTTCGCAAGTGATTGCGCACATCCGCAGCTTCCTGATGGCGCGTGACTTCCTCGAAGTGGAAACGCCGATGCTGCAAACCATCCCCGGTGGTGCCGCAGCCAAACCGTTCGAAACTCACCACAACGCGCTGGACCTGGAAATGTTCCTGCGTATCGCGCCGGAGCTGTACCTCAAGCGCCTGGTGGTTGGCGGCTTCGAGAAAGTGTTCGAGATCAACCGCAACTTCCGTAACGAAGGCGTCTCGACCCGTCACAACCCTGAATTCACCATGTTGGAGTTCTACCAGGCCTACGCCGACTACGAAGACAACATGGACCTCACCGAAGAACTCTTCCGCGAGCTGGCGCAGCTGGTACTGGGCAGCACTGACGTGCCGTACGGCGACAAGGTGTTCCACTTCGGCGAGCCGTTCGTGCGTCTGTCGGTGTTCGACTCGATCCTCAAGTACAACCCTGAGCTGACCGCTGACGACCTGACCGACATCGACAAGGCCCGCGCCATCGCCAAGAAAGCTGGCGCCAAGGTGCTGGGCTTCGAAGGCCTGGGCAAACTGCAGGTGATGATTTTCGAAGAGCTGGTGGAGCACAAGCTGGAACAGCCGCACTTCATTACCCAGTACCCGTTCGAAGTGTCGCCGCTGGCACGTCGCAACGATGACAACCCGAACGTCACCGACCGTTTCGAGCTGTTCATTGGCGGCCGTGAAATCGCCAACGCCTACTCCGAGCTTAATGATGCAGAAGACCAGGCCGAACGCTTCATGGCCCAGGTGGCCGACAAGGACGCCGGTGACGACGAGGCGATGCACTACGACGCCGACTTCGTTCGCGCCCTGGAATACGGCATGCCGCCGACCGCCGGTGAAGGTATCGGTATCGACCGGTTGGTGATGTTGTTGACCAACTCGCCGTCGATCCGCGATGTGATCTTGTTCCCGCACATGCGGCCACAAGCGTAACCGTAGCGAAATCCGAAGCCGCCTTTTATAAGGCGGCTTTTTTGTGTGACGAATTCAGCCGTCAGCAGAACGGCGCCAAGAGGCACGCGCTGAGCGTTCCCACGCTCTGCACAGGAATGCAGCCCGTGACGCTCCGCATAACTCATTAAAGGAAGATCTGTCGTGAACCGCGTAATGGCTCAAGAAGGCGCCGCCGGCATTGCTGCTGCCGTGGCTGATAGTGTCCAGTACCAGGGCCGCAAGGCCAGCCGTCGAGGCAGCGAGCAACGCCGGCAAGACATTCTCGATGCGGCCATGCGCATCGTCGTGCGTGATGGGGTACGCGGTGTGCGCCATCGCGCGGTGGCAGCAGAGGCCGGCGTGCCGTTGTCGGCCACCACCTATTACTTCAAGGACATTGATGACCTGCTCACCGATACCTTCGCCCAATACGTGGAGCGCAGCGCTGCCTTCATGGGCAAGCTGTGGGTGCGCAATGAAGGCCTGCTGCGCGAGATGGTCGCCTATGGCGATGGCAGCCCGCAGTCACGCTCACAACTGGCCGATGACATTGCACGGCTGACCGCCGACTACGTGATGCGCCAACTGACCAATCGCCGCGAACACTTGATGGCCGAACAGGCCTTTCGCCAGGAAGCCTTGCTTAACCCGCGCCTGGCTGAGCTGGTGCGCTCGCACCAGCAGATTCTGTTGCAGGGCACCGGGCAGTTTTTCCAGGTATTGGGTTCCCGCGAGCCGCAACAGGATGCCAGAGTGTTGACGGCGATAATCGGTCGGATGGAATATCAGGGCCTGCTCGGCGGCCCTGAGCCTCTGACGGGTGAAGAGATGCTTGAGATTCTCAAGCGTTACATGCATTTGGTGTTGGCCTCGGTCTAGCCCCGTGCGCAATCTGCTTTATGTGGGAGCCAGCTCCCACACTTGATGGGGTGCCCAATGAAAGCCTGGCGTGTCATTGCAATCGCCTTGTCCTTCCTGCTGCTCAGCGGTTGCCTGGTCACCTTCAAGGACCCACTGGCGGCCAGTGAAGCCGCGCCCGACGCCTTGCTCGGCCGCTGGTCGAGTAAAAACGCCTGGGGCGAACCGTTGAATCTGCAGATCACCCGTGTCGATCAGCAGCATTACAAGGCCGTGAGCTACCCTAAAGCCAAGCCGGGCCAGCGTGATGAGTACCTGTTTACGGTGTCGCGCCATGGCAACCGCTGGTACCTTTCTGCGCCGTTGCCGGCGGCCTTGGGTGGCAATTACTTCCTGGCCGGTTTTGACTTTGAAGGTAAGGGCGACAAAACGCGTGAATTGGTGGTCTACAACCTCGACCTTGAGCAGATCCATCAAGCCATAGGCCAAAATGCTTTGCGCGGCAGCACCGTGGAAACCGTCGAAGGTGACGGCGTGCGGGTCGACAGCCCCATGGACCAGGTATTTGCCTATCTGGATGACCCGGCCAATGCCGATGTGTTCGTTGAAGCCGTGCGCTACCGGCGCGCGGGCAAATAACGTTTAAAGAGGAAGCACCGGGTGGACGATTACCAGCAGACGATACGCACCTTGTCCGATCGCATTGTGCTGGCACAAACACCGATTCGCGTCCTCGACGCCGTGAAGTGGGACGAGAACATTCGCCAGGGCTTTCTCAAGGCCAAGGGCAAGGCCATGCCGGCCGTGGACCGCGATTACTACCTGGGCCGGCCGCTGTCGTTTGACTCCAGCGCGGTGAAGCTGGAGTTCCAGAACATCGAGCGCGACATCACCCGTCGTCTCGGCCAGTTCAGCCCGGTGGGGCAGATCATGCGCCGCATGTGCCGCGAGTACCGCATGGTGGTGCGCATGCTCGAAGCGCGGGGCACCGAGGACTTCGGCCTGATTTCCCAGGAACTCTACGGCGCCGCCTCGGACGCGTTCCACGCCGGTGACCCGACGCTGGCCGACCTGGGCCTGATGATGTCTGACTACCTCAACCAGATCGACGGCCGTGGCGACCTCAAGGACGAAGCCAAGACGCTCACGGCCAAGCATGCCGTGGCCTTGCTGCAAACCCGTTTGAATAAGGTGTTCGGTGAGGCCGAAGAGACCATCCGCGTCTTCGAGTCCGACGGTATCGTCGCCGATGCGGCGGCGGGCGCCGACTACATCAAGATCCGCGCCGACGCGATGTTCAACGAGCGTGATGTGCGCGCGCTGGAAGTGCACGAAGGCCTGGTGCACGTCGGCACCACGCTCAATGGCCAGAACCAGCCGATCTGCACCTTTCTGTCCAAAGGGCCGCCCTCGTCAACGGTGACCCAGGAAGGCCTGGCGATTCTGATGGAGATCATCACCTTTGCCTCCTACCCCAGTCGCCTGCGCAAACTGACCAACCGCACCCGTGCCATCCATATGGTCGAAGAGGGCGCCGACTTCCTGCAGGTATTCGAGTTCTTCCGCGAGCAAGGCTTTGAGATGGCCGAAAGCTACGGCAATGCCAGCCGCGTGTTCCGTGGTTCGACGCCGACCGGTCTGCCGTTTACCAAGGATTTGTCCTACCTCAAGGGCTTTATCATGGTTTACAACTACATCCAGTTGGCCGTGCGCAAAGGTAAGTTGGAACAAGTGCCTCTGCTGTTCTGCGGCAAGACCACCCTGGAAGACATGCGCACCTTGCGCCAACTGGTCGACGAAGGCCTGGTGGTGCCACCCAAGTACCTGCCCGAGCAGTTTCGCGACATGAACGCCCTGGCGGCGTGGATGTGCTTCTCCAACTTCCTCAACCACCTGAGCCTGGACCGGATCGAGGCGGATTACTCGAATATCCTGTAGAGATTTCCCTGACACAACCGAATCAAAAAGGTGGGAGCTGGCTTGCCTGCGATAGCGGTGTATCAGTCACCGCTGTTTTAACTGAAAGACCGCTATCGCAGGCAAGCCAGCTCCCACATTTGATCTCATTGGTTCTTGAGAAATGAGTACAACCTATCAGCGAGGCTTCAACGGATGAGAATCCTCGGCATTCTTTGCCTGCTACTCACTTTAAACGGCTGCAGCTCACTGCTGTTCTACCCCGAACCCGGCCTGCCGTTCACGCCGGAAAAAGCCCACCTGGCCTATCGCGACGTCACCCTCACCACCGCCGACGGCGTAAAGCTGCATGCCTGGTGGCTGCCGGCCAAACCCGGTGTGCCGCTCAAAGGCACGGTGCTGCACCTGCACGGCAATGGCGGCAACCTGGCCTGGCATCTGGGTGGCAGCTGGTGGTTGCCGGAGCAGGGCTATCAAGTGCTGTTGCTGGACTATCGCGGTTATGGCCTGTCTGAAGGCAAGCCGTCCTTGCCGGCGGTGTATCAGGACATCGATGCCGCATTCGGCTGGATCGACAAGGCCCCTGAAACCCAAGGCCAGCCGCTGATCGTGTTGGGCCAGAGCCTGGGCGGTGCGCTGGCGGTGCATTACCTGGCGGCACACCCGCAGCGCCAAGCCCAGCTCAAGGCCCTGGTCCTGGACGGCGTGCCCGCCAGTTATCGTGATGTAGGACAATTCGCCCTCAGCACCTCCTGGTTAACATGGCCGTTTCAGGTGCCGCTGTCGTGGCTGGTGCCCGACGCCGACAGTGCGATCAATGCCATGCCCCAGCTTACCGGCGTGCCCAAGCTGCTGTTCCATAGCCTGGATGACCCGATTGTGCCGGTGGCCAACGGCATTCGCCTGTATCAGGCCGCGCCGCCGCCGAGGGTGTTGCAGTTGACCCGTGGCGGCCATGTGCAGACCTTCGCCGACAAGACCTGGCAAACCGTGATGCTGCGCTATCTGGACGACCCGCAGTACTTCAATGGCCTGCGCCGCCTGGGCGAGATACCGAATTACCCTATTCCTAAAGTTGATTCATCAGAGAGCCCGCAATGAGCGAAGAACGCAACATGATCCCGCTGATCCTCACCGGCATCGGCACCATCATCGGCACCGTCGGCTGCCTGTGGTTTTACGGCTACTTGCACTTCGCCAAGCCGGAAGATGCCTTGTTGCTCAGCGACTTCACCATGCTCAAGACCGTGCCGGGCGAGGACTACAAGGTCTCGCTGACTCCGGCTGCGCAGGTGGCGCAATGCATTGATGGCGTATTGGTGATGTTTGATACCGAACAGAAAGGCTTGAGCGGCGTACTGGTCAATAACAAGAAACAAGCCGTGCGTTGCATGGGCCAGGAAACCCCGCAACTTCAAGAGTAAAGCGCTTCAATGCAGCGATACTGAAATATCTGGAACCGTATTCCGTAGGATGCCACTTAAGGGCTTGTCAGCGCTGCTGATGGATAACTTATGAATGGCCAGCCAAGGGAGAGTTACGGTGAATATTGCTGCGATAGACAGGATGTTGGATATGGCCCGGGCGCAGCAAAGTTTGGATGAGTTCAGCGAGTGGGACGCAGAGCTTTCCCAAAAGGAGCAGGACGAAACCAGGCGGCGCACGGAGTTCGAGCTGGCGGGCGGCGACGACAGCAACCGTCAGATCCAATTCTGAAGCAAAAAAAACCACCGTTTCCGGTGGTTTTTTCATCCTGCGTCAATCAATCAGTTAGCAACGGAAGAGCGTGGCTTGACTGGCTGGTTGTCGTTGGAGATGGTCACTTCAACGCGGCGGTTCATGGCACGGCCCGAAACGCTGCCGTTGTCGGCAACCGGGTATTCCTTGCCGTAACCCTGGGTCACGATGCGCGAGATATCCACGCCTTGTTGAGCCAGTGCACGTTGTACCGAAGCGGCACGACGCTCGGACAGGCTCTGGTTGTACGAGTCCGAACCGGTGCTGTCGGTGTAGCCTTCGACGATCACTTTACGGTCCGGGTTGTCGCGCAGGAACTGAGCCAGTTTGGTGATGTTCACCAGGCCACTGGATTTCAGGTCGGACTTATTGGTGGCGAACAGCACGTCACCGAAGGTCACCAGAGTGCCGCGATCAGTCTGCTTGGCGTTCAAGCTGTCTTGCAGTTGCTTGATCTGTGCATCACGGGCTTGCAGCAGGGCGCGAGCACGTTCGTCGCCGGCGTTTTTCAGCTTGGCTTCGGATTCACGCAGCGAGATGGTGTCTTTGGCCACTTCCACACGCTGGTTGGTCAGGTAGGCCAGTTGGTCGACCTTCTTCTCGTCTTCCTTGTCGCGGTAGGCCTTGTCAGCCTTGTCCAGCCAATCCTGCGCGTCCTTGGTTTCCAGCGCCGCTACCTTGGTGGCTTGCGGGTTGGATTGCAGGGCCGAGAAGTTGGTCCGTGCGTTTTCCAGGTTCTGGTTCGGCGGGGTGGAGCACGCCGCCAGAGCAACGCTCATCGCCAGCAGGGCAGGGATCATCAATTGTTTACGCATAGTCGTGTCGTCCTTTCAATTCGATATCGGGTGCAGTGCAATCAGTGGCGGCGGCTTATTGCTGTTTGATAACAGCCGGGCGCATGCCTTCCTGACGCAGTTCCTGCACAGCTTTCTGGGAATCCTTCACAGCCTGGTCAGCTTTGGCAGCCTGGGCCTTGCGCTCTGCGACTCGGGCATCCCACTCGGCTTGCTCAGCCAGTTGACGCGCTTTGTCGTAGTTTTTGTCATGCATGGCCAGTTCGGCAGCTTTGAGCTTGTCCTGGGCCGACTTCATTTCTACCGCTGCGTACTCGGTGCCGCCGGCGCTGACTGCGCTGTTTACGGCGGACTGGGTCACGGCGTATTGCTCGGTCGGAGGGTTGCCGGCGCAGCCCGCCAGAACGAAGCTGGTGCCGATTGCCAGCGCGGCCAATTTCAGCCCGCGCAGATGGTTAAACGAGGATTTGGCAGTGCTGGTCTTCATCGTCTTCAACTCCATTGGATAACTCCTGAAAAAATCAAAATCCACTTCATTGGTTGGCGGTTGCAGGCCCGGCGGTAAAGCACCAAATGCCCTTTCAAACGGCCGTTCCAAGTGATGGCTTACTGGCTGTGACCGGAGCGTTTTTTCAAAAGTTCAGCGGAGATGGCGATTTGCCTAAAAAAATATCTGACTGTTTGGTCAGCGTTTAAAAGTTTGAACTTTCGCGTTGCGCAGAGGTACTCCGAGCCTCTGTGAGGCCCGGAATACAGGGGTTAAACGGGGGGTGTCGAAGGTTTGTCAGTGTTGCTGTTTATCGGCGGTGGCTGATAAATCATGCAGATAGCGGCGTGACAGAGTCAGAAAGCGCGGCGTCGGGCCGACGTCCTCGTACAGTGGGTCACCCTCTTCATCGGTGGCGATCACATGCTGGCCCTTGATGTAGGGGAAGCTCGCTTCCAGCTCTTCAAGGGCCGCGCCGATCAGTTCGCCGAGCAATTCTTCGGTGCTGCGCTTGGGGTACATCTCGGCGATAGCGGCCAGGCGCGCAGCGGACTCGACGTCCAAGTGGATCGCGTACTCGGTTTTGGTCAGGCGACCCTTCGCGTTCTCTTCCCAATGTTGGGCCAGTTCTCGAATTTTCATGGCAACCTCAATAAGCCCGCGATGGCAGGCGGTGATGGGTGTCCAGTCGCCTGCGTGGGTAACACGACGACTCACTGTTGAGACTAGCTGCAAGTCGCAAGGTTTAAAGTGTCTTGTCAGAAACTGACGCGGGCGGCACTCTGGAAGGCCTGCGCGTCCCGGATTTCTGGCTGGAGATTGGCTGATGAGTGATATCGATGCACGCTTGCGTGAGGATGTTCACCTGCTGGGTGAGCTGCTGGGCAACACCATTCGAGAACAGTACGGCGATGCTTTTCTCGACAAGATCGAGCAGATCCGCAAAGGCGCCAAGGCTGACAGACGAGGTGCTGGCGATGAGCTGAGCACCCGCCTCAATCAGTTACAGGAAGATGAATTGCTGCCCGTGGCCCGGGCCTTCAACCAGTTTCTCAACCTGGCCAATATCGCCGAGCAGTACCAACTGATCCATCGGCGCGATGAATCGCAACCAGCGCCCTTCGAGTCTCGCGTATTACCGGAGTTGCTGGCGCGCCTGCAAAGCGAAGGTCACAGCAATGAGTCCCTGGCCCGTCAGTTGGCGCGCCTGGAGATTGAGCTGGTGCTCACCGCCCACCCGACCGAAGTGGCGCGCCGCACCTTGATCCAGAAATACGATGCGATTGCCGCACAGCTGGCGTTGCAGGATCACCGCGACCTCACCAGCGCCGAGCGCGAGCAGATTCGCCAGCGCTTGCAGCGGCTGATCGCCGAAGCCTGGCACACTGAAGAGATCCGCCGCATCCGGCCCACGCCGGTAGACGAAGCCAAGTGGGGCTTTGCGGTGATCGAGCATTCGCTGTGGCATGCCATTCCCAATTATTTGCGCAAGGCCGACCAGGCCTTGCACGCCGCCACGGGCCTGCGCCTGCCACTTGAGGCGGCGCCGATCCGCTTTGCTTCGTGGATGGGTGGCGACCGTGACGGCAACCCGAATGTCACCGCGCCGGTCACCCGCGAAGTGTTGCTGCTGGCGCGCTGGATGGCGGCGGATCTGTACCTGCGAGATGTCGATCATCTGGCGTCCGAGCTGTCGATGCAGCAGGCCAGCCCTGCATTGCAGGCCAAGGTCGGTGATAGCGTCGAACCTTACCGTGCCTTGCTCAAGCAACTGCGCGAACGCCTGCGCGCCACGCGTCAATGGGCGCATACCTCACTGACCGCCAGCACGCCTGCGCCTGCCGATGTGTTGCAAAACAACCGCGACCTGCTCGACCCGTTGGAGCTGTGCTACCAGTCGCTGCATGAGTGCGGCATGGGCGTGATCGCTGATGGCCCGTTGCTCGACTGCCTGCGCCGTGCCGTGACCTTCGGCTTGTTCCTGGTGCGCCTGGACGTGCGTCAGGATTCCAGTCGTCACTCGGCGGCCATGACCGAAATCACTGATTACCTGGGCTTGGGCCGTTATGAAGACTGGGACGAAGAAGCGCGCATCAGCTTCCTGAGCAAAGAGCTGACCAATCGCCGACCGCTGCTGCCGGGTTATTTCAAACCGTCGGCAGACACCGCCGAAGTGTTGAACACCTGCAAGGAAATCGCCGCCGCACCGGCTGCATCACTCGGTTCTTATGTCATTTCCATGGCGGGTGCCGCGTCGGATGTGCTGGCCGTGCAACTGTTGCTTAAAGAGTCGGGCGTGCAACGGCCGATGCGCGTGGTGCCGCTGTTTGAAACCCTGGCCGACCTGGATAACGCCGGGCCGGTGATGGAGCGTCTGCTGCAATTGCCGGGTTATCGCGCGCGCTTGCAAGGCCCGCAGGAAGTGATGATCGGCTATTCGGACTCGGCCAAGGATGCCGGCACCACCGCCGCTGCCTGGGCACAGTACCGGGCGCAGGAACGGCTGGTGGATATCTGCCGCGAGCAACAGGTGGAGTTGCTGTTGTTCCATGGTCGCGGCGGCACCGTTGGCCGTGGCGGCGGCCCGGCGCATGCGGCGATCCTGTCGCAGCCGCCAGGCTCGGTGGCGGGGCGTTTCCGTACGACCGAACAAGGCGAGATGATTCGCTTCAAGTTCGGCCTGCCGGACATTGCCGAGCAGAACCTCAACCTTTATCTGGCTGCCGTGCTCGAAGCCACGCTGCTGCCACCGCCGCCACCTGAGCCGGCCTGGCGGCATCTGATGGATGAATTGGCAGCAGACGGTGTCAGTGCTTACCGCGCCGTGGTGCGGGAAAATCCGCAGTTCGTCGAATACTTCCGCCAGTCCACACCCGAGCAGGAGTTGGGCCGCTTGCCATTGGGCAGTCGCCCGGCCAAGCGCCGTGCGGGCGGTATCGAGAGCCTGCGCGCGATTCCGTGGATCTTCGGCTGGACCCAAACCCGCCTGATGCTGCCCGCCTGGCTTGGTTGGGAAGCGGCATTAAGCAAGGCGCTGGAGCGTGGCGAAGGTGAGCTGTTGGGGCAGATGCGCGAGCAATGGCCGTTCTTCCGCACCCGCATCGATATGCTCGAGATGGTACTGGCCAAGGCCGATGCCGACATCGCGCGGCTGTATGACGAGCGTTTGGTGCAGCCGGACCTGCTGCCATTGGGTGCGCACTTACGCGACCTATTGTCGCAGGCGTGCGACGTGGTACTTGGCCTGACCGGCCAGTCGCAACTGCTGGCCCATAGCCCGGACACGCTTGAGTTCATTCGCCTGCGCAACACCTACCTCGACCCGCTGCACCTGTTGCAGGCCGAATTACTGGCACGCTCGCGCCAGCAGGAGGCGGCGCAGGACAGCCCTCTGGAACAGGCGCTGCTGGTGTCTGTAGCCGGTATTGCCGCCGGTTTGCGCAACACTGGCTGAGGTTTTCTGCGTGTTCTCAATGGCTTGCAGATAAACAACGACGGCCGCCCGGAAACGGGCGGTCGGCGTTTAGGAGGCGGGGTTGCACTCAGGCATACCCTACCTATGACTGCATGGCGGGCGCGGTTCTTGCGACTTTTGGCGGCTTGTATGGATAGAGCCTGCTGTGTATCTTGATCAGCCTTTGGCCGTTTGATCGGCCAGGACCCACATTTTTACGAGATTGGCCCCACGCGGCGAATCCGAGCGTCATCTCTATAAAAAATTGAGGAGCACATCGATGCGCGTCATTCTGCTGGGAGCTCCCGGGGCCGGTAAAGGTACTCAGGCAAAGTTCATCACTGAAAAATTCGGCATTCCACAAATCTCCACCGGTGACATGCTGCGTGCCGCCGTCAAGGCTGGCACCGAACTGGGCCTGATCGCCAAGAGCGTAATGGACAGCGGCGGCCTGGTCTCCGATGACCTGATCATCAACCTGGTCAAGGAACGCATCAGCCAGGAAGATTGCAAGAACGGTTTCCTGTTCGACGGTTTCCCACGCACCATTCCCCAGGCGGAAGCCTTGGTGAAAGCCGGCGTTGAGCTGGACGCTGTGGTTGAAATCGCAGTTGAAGACGAAGAAATCGTTCAGCGTATTGCGGGCCGTCGCGTTCACGAAGGCTCGGGCCGCGTGTACCACATCGTCTACAACCCGCCAAAGGTTGAAGGTAAAGACGATGTGACCGGTGAAGACCTGGTACAGCGTAAGGACGACACCGAAGAAACCGTGCGCCATCGCCTGTCGGTCTACCATTCGCAGACCAAGCCGCTGGTGGATTTCTACCAGAAGCTTTCGGCTGCCCAAGGCAAGCCGAAGTACAGCCACATCCCTGGCGTGGGTTCGGTAGAATCCATCACTGCCAAGGTGCTTGAAGCACTGAGCTGATCCTTCGATCGGCTTTGCGTACAACGGCCCGCTTGCGGGCCGTTGTTGTTTATACTGGCGCACTTTTTTCGACTTGGACACCTACACCGATGAGCACCCTGCTGGCCCTGGACACCGCGACTGAAGCTTGCTCCGTCGCCTTGCTGCACGATGGCAAGGTAACGAGCCACTACGAGGTGATCCCGCGTCTGCATGCGCAGAAGCTGTTGCCGATGATCAAGCAACTGCTGGAAGAGGCGGGCACCACGCTGTCTGCCGTGGACGCGATTGCTTTCGGGCGTGGCCCGGGCGCCTTTACCGGCGTGCGTATTGCCATCGGCGTAGTGCAAGGCCTGGCCTTTGCGCTGGAGCGCCCGGTGTTGCCGGTGTCCAACCTTGCGGTATTGGCCCAGCGTGCATTGCGTGAACATGGTGCCACACAGGTGGCGGCGGCGATTGATGCGCGCATGGATGAAGTGTATTGGGGCTGCTACCGCGAAACCGCTGGCGAAATGCGTCTAGTGGGCGTGGAAGCCGTACAGCCTCCGGAATCGTCGGTGTTGCCTGCTGATGCCAGCGGCGATTGGTTCGGCGCCGGCACGGGTTGGGGTTACGGTGAGCGCATCGACGTAAAGCTGGCTGGCCAGGATGCAACAATGTTGCCGCATGCCGAAGACTTGCTGACCTTGGCGCGCTTTGCTTTCGAGCGCGGCGAAGCGATTCCTGCTGACCAGGCTGCACCGGTTTACCTGCGCGATAAAGTTGCGCAAACCAAGGCTGAGCGCGGCCTTTAAGTGTGGCGAGGGAGCTTGCTCCCGTCGGGCCGCGAAGCGGCCCCGCTGTTAATA